>NZ_JBHWIW010000001.1:0-96849 GCF_042731955.1 Streptomyces sp. NPDC059828
TTCGCGGGCACAGGCGGCGAAGGCGACACCGTCACGCTGACCGAGTCCGGCACCACCATCTGCACCGCAACCGTCGACACCAGCGGCGAGTGGACCTGCACCCCGACAACAGCCCTCGCAGACGGCCAACACACCATCCTCCCCACCACGCGAGACGCCGCAGGCAACACCACCGACGGTGACCCGATCACCATCACCATCGACACCGTGCCTCCCACGACGCCGGTCATCACATCCCCAGCGGACGGAACGACACTCACGGGCTGCCGATGGAGTCGGCCGAACGGACCGGAGCGGACAGGTCGTGGAGGGTGCACGGTGTCCTTCGCCGGAACCGGTGGGGTCGGCGACCGCATCGCCGTCGTCGAAGGCAGGCGAGTCGTCTGCTCGGCGACCGTCCACGCCGATGGAGACTGGACATGTCGGGGGCGCGTTGCGGATACCCACCGCAGTCACACCTTCGTCGCTGTTGCCACTGGTAGGAACGGTGCCACGGCGCAGAGTGAGCCGGTGACCGTGACGATCGCGTCGCGGCATCGTCCGTACAAGGGCTGGCCCCACACCGGTCCGCGAGAAGCCGCCTCGGCGCTATAGCAAAGCCGTGCGTCATGAGGTGAGGGGACACCGGCCCGCATGAGCTCCGCGGGCAGCCAGACCTGGTGACACCGAAGAAGATCGAGCTGGCGAGGCTCCCTGTCAGACGCGCGAGACATTTGATGGCTCGACGTCGCGGCAGGGAGCCTTGTCTGTTCCTCTCCCCGCCCGTGCGGCACCACCCGACCATCTGGCACGGGATGTCGGTCCGGCGGGGTGACCAACGTGATGAACGCGGACGGGCAATCAGCGCGGACGAGCAATGAGGAGGAACCAGGAGTGCTGGAGCGGCTCAATCAGGCTCTGGAGTACATCGAGCAGCGCCTCGATCTGACCATCGACGCGGCCGAACTGGTGCCTATCGCAGTTGCTTCGGGGTACCACCTGCGCCGAATGTTCTCGGCGCTCGCGGGCATGCCGCTGTCGGAGTACATCCGCCGCCGACGGCTTACGGTCGCGGGCGCCGAGGTACTCGCAGGGGACGAACCGCTGCTGGAGATCGCGGTGCGCTACGGGGACGGATCCGGCGAGGCATTCGCCCGGGCGTTCCGTGCAGTACACGGTGTCGGGCGGGGCGAGGCCAGGCCCGCGGGCACCGACCGAACCGGGGAAACACTGAGTGAACACGTCGCGCCACAGATGCTGAATCGCCTGCGGCGCTGGACCGGACGTGGTGACACCGCCAGCTGCCGGCTGGAACGGCCAGAGCCGTCGTGCCATCCGGCGGGTCCGCGCACGTGATCACTCCGTGGTAGCAGTCGAATTCGCTGCCCTCGGCACGACCCGGGTCAAGGTCGTCACAGGCCGAGTCGACGCCGCGCGGCTCTTGGTCCGACAGCACTGACAGCGCTTCTGAAGCGATGGCGCGAATGGACCGCATCATCGCCGGCGATCCGTATCCCAGGTCCCGAGATCCTGCGCACCTGCCTGGCGCAGGGCGGAACGGAAGCGGACGCGGAGCTGTGGCTGCCGCCGGAACGAGGTTCCGCGCCCGTGTCCCGGTGACCGCCGACGTCAGCGGTGCAGCGCGGATGCCGCCGTCTAGCCGGCGCAGCGCAGCTGACCTGCCGTCACGGGGGCGCCTTCTGCGACGTTGCGGTCGTAGGTGACCGTCCTGACCACGACGGGATCGGAGCCGACGGCGATGCCGAAGACCGCATCGGTCCGCGGGTCTGCCTGGAGGCGTGCCCCCGGGAGTGCTGCGGCGAGTGTGGAGGCGTCCGCTTCGTGTCCTGCGGGGTACGTGATGACCGGAGAGCCCACGGGCCGCACGGGCGGAGCCGACGCCGATGTGTCCGTGACGACGAACTTGTTGCGGCGAAGTGCCTCGGCCACGGTGGCGTCGTTGACGCGCACCCTGATTCCGGCGGGGTTGGTCTCGGCACGGGTCTCGGGGACGGGAAGGATGCGCGTGTCGCCCGTGAGGGGACGGTCGGCGCCCAGTGCGTCCCACAGGGCGCGGGAGCGGGCCTCGTGCCAGATGAGTGTGGAGCCGACACCGGGTACCCGGTGGTCGAAGTCGGAGATCGGCACAGTGGCGAACTCGGTCTGTTCAGGTGACAGCCGGCCCAGTGCCCAGCCGATGCGCACAAGGTCGCTCAGGCTCGTCCGTTCGTCCGTGCGTACCGACTCGAGCAGCGTTTGGGCGGTGAACGCGGCGCTCACCGGATCGGTCAGTGCTCCCCGGACGGTGAGGTCCTTCAGCATGTCGGCGAGCAGGCGCTGCTGGCGGCGGACCCGGCCGAGGTCTCCTGGGCGGTTGATGTGCCGGGCGCGGGCATAGCGCAGTGCGCCGTTGCCGTCGATGCGGTGGGTTCCCGCGGTGATGTCGAGGCCGGAGTTCTCGTCCTTGAGTGGCTTGTCGGTGCATACGGTCGCCCCGCCGAGGTTGTTGACCGTCTGTTCGAAGCCGGTGAAGCCGGTTTCGAGGTAGTGGTCGATACGCAGCCCCGTGGCCTTCTCCACCGTACGCACGGTGAGCGGTCCCCGGCCGAGCTTGAACGCGCCGTTGATCTTGGCCCGGGGGGCGGGGTCTGTGGATCCCGCAGGCGTGGCGTACTGGACGTAGCTGTCCCGGGGGATGGATACGACGCTGGCGCGGTGTTCGTCCTCGGAGAGGTGGACGAGCATCATCACGTCGGTGCATTCGCATCCCTGTCCGCCGACATGCAGGCGTCGTTTCTCGGCGGCGGACAGTCCGGAGCGGCTGTCGATGCCCACGATCAGGATGTTCGTGCCGCGACCGGCCGGCTGGGCCGGCGGTGCGTTCGTGGCGGAGTCGGCATGGCCTGTGAGCCAGGGCGCGGTGGCCATGGAGGACAGCAGGGCCAGCCCGACGGTGAGTCGGCGCATCGCACACCCCCGGAAGAGACGTAGGGGAACATGTGTGACCGTAGTGGGAATCGGAGCCGTGACCGTGTTACGGGGCGACCGGCGCGCCGTCCCGGGTGTAGTGGTCACCCACGTTGTCCAACGCGGGCCGGGTCAGGCCGGACGGGCCTTGCGCGAATGCGTGCAGGACGTTGGCGGTCACGGTGCGGGTGAAGTCGCCGGCCCGCCCGTCCAGTCCGTGGTTCACCCCTTGGCGTGCCGGCCCGGTCGCCTTCAGCGCCTCGACCCAGCGCATGGTGCCGGTGGCGAAGAGGCCCGCACCGCTGCTCAGCGAGCCGTAGGTCATGTCCGCGTGCGACGGCCGTCCTTTGCACACGACGGGCGAGTGCGCCAGGATCTCAAGTGGCCGGGGGGTCGGACGTGCCGGATCGACACGGTCGAACTCGACCCCGACCAGGTGCGGGAAGGTGTCGCCCGTGCGTGCGGCGGTGCCTGCGAGCAGCCAGTGGTCAGGGTGGGAGACCACGAGCGGGGCATCCACCGGGTAGCCGTCGTAGAGCACCCCGAGCAGGGCACTCTCCGGTTCGGGCGCGGGTTTGCGGCGGTAGTCGTTGGTGGGGGGCAGCCCCTGCTGGAAGCCGGGGTCCTTGGCGTAGTCGTCCTTGTAGCAGACAGCCAGCCGGTCGGGCCCCGCACCGGTGGGCTCGAACCTGATGCGGCGGTAGCAGCAGTTGGCGCCGAGGACGGCCAGGTTCATCCCCTGGTCCCGCGCCGAGGTCACATGCTGCCGTTGCTCCGGGGACCAGTATTCGTCGTGTCCCAGGGAGAGCATGCCCACGGCGCCGTCGAGCAGCCGCGGCGCCCGGGCGATGTCCACCCCTGTGGCGTAGGCGAGCGGCAGACCCAGGCGCTCGGCAAGCGCGACGAGCGGTGCCTCGTAGACGAGGTACTGGCCGGCGCCGTGCCCGTTGTCGTAGGGACGGTCGAAGGAGACCGCGAGCGCACGGGATCCCTTCTTGCCGTCCGGGCCTTTGTAGAGGTCGGTGCCGCCCCACGTGTTGTAGGCCTGCCAGGTGGCCACCGAATTGACCACCACCATCCGGCCCGCCACCGACGGGGACCGCACGGTCAGCGGCACATAGCGCTGCCCTGCTCCCGCTTCCGCGTCGAGCCGTAGCAGGTAGCAGCCTTCCGGCCACCCGGAGGTGTCCACCTCCACGGTGCGCTGCCAGTCGCAGGACACCGTCCTCGTCGTGTCATCGGTCAAGGGGGGAGGCTGGGACGTACCCGGGAGCCTTCCCGAGCGCCATACGAGACGGGCCAGTGCTCCGCCGTACCAGCCCATTCTGTAGGCCGAGACGATGTACGAGGCGGCCGTGGTCGACACTCTCAGAGCGACGGGCCGGCCCGCGCGCACGCTGGTGTGTTCGGCGAACCCTTCGATGGCTCGGGCCGGTCCCGCATGCCCGATGCGCCAGTCGGGAGCTCCCGACCGGAGATTCTCCTCCCGGACGTCGAGCGCGTGCCGCCCGTCCACGAGCGGCTCCGCAGCCACGCTGCTTCCTGGCCAATGGCTCGCCGAGGCAAGGGAGACGGCAGCAAGCCGCAGTACCTGTCTGCGATGCGGGGGCAGCGGGCCCGCGTCTCCGGATGCCCCGGCCGCTCCGCCGTCGTGAGCCATCGCCCTCCTCAGCCGCTCGGCCGTCCGCACTCCCCTCTTTCTAGTCCAGCGGTATCCCGATGCCCGGTACGCCGACCACCTCGGCGCGCCACTGACCGTGCCTGGCTGGAGCCGCTCAGGACGCGGCGAAGACGTGTTCGGTGAGACGCTCCAGCGGCCGGGGAATACGTGCGAGGTCCAGGCGGGCGACCAGCGCCCGTGCGTAGAGCGCCTTGCGTCCGCTGTGCGTGCCCATGAAGCGCCGCAGTTGGTGTTCGACGGGACGTGACCGTTGTGCCGGCTGGCCTTGGAAGGTGTGGAAGGGACGCATCTCGCCCTGGGCGTCGATCACCTGCCGGACGCCGTCGGCTCCGAGTGCGCGGATCAGCTCGTCCTCGAGGTCGGCGACGCACACGTGGAACCCGAGTGACTCCAGCCCGGCGGGCGTGAGGCCGGTCCCGAGACCGACCCGCTCCAGATGGCGCCGGAAGTGCCGCTCCTCACCCGTGTCGCAGAGCCCGGCCAGAGGGAGGTCGAGCCCGCAAGGGCCGCACACATCCAGAAAGCGCCCGATGTTCGTCGCGCCGCCGAGCGGCACGACCGCGATGCCTTCCGCGCCGAGGTCGCGGCCGTGGCGGGTGGCCAGTGTTTCGAGTGCGACCTGATCGCTGCCGCCCTCGACGAGCACGACCATGCGTACGCTGCCGGCCAGCTCCCGCGCCTTCGCGGCGGCTGCGCCCGCTCGTGCTCCACCGGCCGCCCACGCGGCCAGGGCATGGCGGAACCGCGTCAACTCGTCCACGAGACCTCGCTTCTCCGGCTGTCATGCTGGCACGGCCGGGATCCGTGTGCACTCGGGTTTCCCGGCAGTGGCACGCTCCTCTTCGCCGGGCCCGGGCCGTTCGCGCCGCGGCGCAGGGTGGGGACCACCGGCCCCTACCGCGCTGTGGTGGGAGAAGAGCGTGTATGTGGGGGTCCATGGGGAAGCGCTGGCCGGACGGTGACTGCACGACACCCGACGACCGCAACGGGCCCGCTGTACCGGTCCTCGGTGAACCGCAGCGCGTCCGCACGGCGGTTCACCGAACCTGCCCGCTGCGCCGGTACGAGCCCGGCCGTGAGCCGGACCCGTACCGCGGCGGACACGTCAGACCCCCATCGAACCCGCGACCTGACGGGTCGCCGCGTTGAGCCGGTTCCAGACATTGATCGCTGCGATCGCGAGCAGCAGGGCGCTGAGCTGTGCCTCGTCGTAGTGCTCGGCCGCCTCGTTCCAGATCGCGTCCGGCACCGGGTCCGAGGAGTCGGCGATGCGGGTGACGGCCTCCGTGAGGGCCAGCGCAGCACGCTCCGCATCCGTGAAGAACGGAGCGTCGCGCCAGCCCGCCACGGTGTCGATGCGCTCGTCGCTCGTACCGGCCTTGCGCAGGTCACGGGCGTGCATGTGGACGCAGACGCCACAGCCGTTGATCTGGCTGGCCCGCAGGTTGACCAGTTCCAGGAGCTCGTCCGAAAGACCCGTCGACTTCGTGGACTTGCCCAGGGCCAGCAGCGCCTGCATGGCGGACGGGACGACGAAAGCGGGGTGCTTCATGCGTGCTTCCATGATTTTCTCCTCAAGATCGAGTCTCTGTGGCTCGGTTCGGATCGTCACTGCACTGACGGATCGCGACGGGAGAATGTGACCGGTGGACGAAAAGATTCTTCTGGCGGAGCGCTTCGAGGCCGATCGGTCTCATCTGCGCTCCGTGGCGTACCGGATGCTCGGCTCGCTGGCCGAGGCCGATGACGCTGTTCAGGAGACATGGCTGCGCCTCAGCCGCTCGGACACGAGCGAAGTGGCGAACCTGGGTGGGTGGCTGACGACGGTCGTGGGCCGGATCTGCCTCGACATGGTGCGGTCCCGGACATCACGGCGCGAGGACCCACTGGACGTGTACCTGCCGGATCCGATCGTCAGCAGCATCAGCGGCACCGACCCCGAGCAGGAGGCGATGATCACCGACTCGGTCGGGCTCGCGATGCTCGTGGTGCTGGACACGCTGCCGCCTGCCGAGCGGCTCGCCTTCGTGCTGCACGACATGTTCGCGGTGCCGTTCGACGACATCGCGGACATCGTCGGGCGCAACGCGGCTGCGACACGGCAGCTCGCGAGCCGGGCGCGGCGGCGGGTGCAGGGCGCCGTGCCGGAACCGGAGACCGATGCCGCGCGGCAGCGGAAGGTCGTCGAGGCGTTCGTCGCGGCGTCGCGCGGGGGCGACTTCGAGGCGCTCGTCTCGCTCCTGGACCCGGACGTCGTGCTGCGGGTGGACGGCGGCGCGTTAGCTCCGGCGGTGTCGAAGCTGGTGCGCGGGGCTCAGGAGGTGGCGAGCCAGGCCTGGATGTACCGGCGCTTCGCGCCGCTGGCCCGCCTCGCGCTCATCAACGGCGCGGTGGGCACGGTCACAGCCCCGGAGGGCGAGGCCATGTCGGTCATGGCCTTCACCGTCTCCCGCGGCAGGATCGTCCGGCTCGACATCCTCGCGGACCCGTCGCGGCTGGCGCGGATCGATCTGACCGTGCTGGACGCCTGAGTCGACCGGTCGAGGGCGTCGTCGCGGCAGATCCCGGCTCGCCGACAGGAGTGGGCAAGCCGGGGTCTGCTGTGACGGTGGCCCACGAGACGGGTCCGGTGCGGCCCGGCGAAGGAGCACGCAGAGGGCAGAGCGACAGAGTGAAACGATCGGGCAGAAAGCATCAGATCGGAAGATATTCAAGCATGAAGCGCATAAGCCCCACGGCGAGTCGCCTCTCCGGTTAGCGTTCCGGCGACCGGTCACCAGCCCAGCGGCGGAGGACCGGGAGTGTCCGGTGGGTGTCGGGATGGGGGCGAACGGGTGCGGGTGCTCGCGCAGCGGTACGAGTTGGTGGAGGCCGTGGGGCGCGGTGGCATGGGAGAAGTGTGGAGCGCGACGGATCGTGAGCTCGCCCGTCGCGTCGCCGTGAAGGTACTGCCGCCGGAACTCACCCGGTACGAGGAGTTCCGCAACCGCTTCCGCCGTGAGGCGCGGACGGTCGCGTCGCTCAGCCACCGGGGTATCGCGGTGCTCCACGACGTGGGCGAGGACACCGAGGACGGCGCGTCCGGTGAGAGCACTCCGTTTCTCGTCATGGAGTTCATCGAGGGCCGCACCCTGGCGCAGCTGCTCGCCGACGGCCCGTTCGCGGTCGAGCGGGCCCTCGCCGTCGCCCGGGACATCACCGACGCCCTCGCCCACAGCCACGGACGCGGTCTCGTGCACCGGGACATCAAACCCTCCAATGTGATGCTCAGTTCCGACGGCGACGTCAAGATCCTGGACTTCGGTATCGCCAAGGTCATCGCGGAGACCTCGACCCGCCTGACCGTGACGGGCATGGCCGTCGGGACTCCCGCGTATCTCTCACCGGAGCAGCTGGAGGGCCGCTTGGTGGACGGCCGCTCCGACGTGTATTCCACAGGGTGCCTCCTCTATGAACTCCTCACCGGTCGCCCGCCGTTCATCGGAGACTCACCGTTCGCGGTGATGAACCAGCATCTGAGCAAGGAACCGCTGAGCCCCTCGCTGCTGCGTCCGCAGATTCCCGCGGAAGTCGACGCCGTGGTCCTGCGGGCGCTGGCCAAGGGCTATGAGCAGCGCTACGCGGGTGCGGCGGAGATGCGCCTGGCGCTGACCGAAGCCCTGGAGCGCCGCCCGGTTGCGGCCGGCGCTCCGGCATCCGGGCCAAAGGAGACGGAGGTGGCGCAAGCACAGGCACCCACGCGGACGGCGGTCCCGGTGGTCCCGGTGGCCCGAGTGTCCCCGGAAGCCGTTGTCCCGGTGCCTCCGGCTCATGCGCCGGACACGGCCGGCACTGACGCCAGGGCGAGAACGGCCGGTGCGACACCGTCCGTGGCGGTTGCGGACACGGTCGTGCCAGGTGCCACGCCCAAGGCGGGCAAGCGCCGGTTGTCGGTCCCCTTCGACCGCGTGGCCGCGGTGCTCGGCATCGTGGCCTCCGGCCTCGCGGCGCTCGGCATCGAGGACAGTCCGTATGTGGTGGCGTGGGCGGCAGCCGCGGTGCTCGGGCTGGGCGTGTGCCGCTGGCTGCCCCTGACCTCGGCCCTGCTGTGGTGGGGTGCCGGAGCACTCGTCTTCGCGGGGATCGAGTCCGGAGGCCGCGGAGAGGGGTACGACTACACGTACGTCTCGGAGTCGGACTTCGACAGCACACTCTATTCCTACAATCCGGACGACGGCTCGTATGCGGAACTCCCCGAGGACTCCTGGGGCTACAGCGTCTTCGAGAAGAACTACGACGACACCTACAGCTCCGCTTCGGGTGAATCGAGCTTCTCCTACGACGAGCACACAAGCCATGAGGCGCTGGGCATCCCGGCGCTTCTCCTGGCCGCACTCTGCTTGTCCAGGTCCATGCATCCACGCCGCCGCTCGGTGCTCGGGGCCGTCTGCGGGCTCATGCTGAGCGGCCTCGGAATCGGCTGGCTCGCCTTCGGTGCGGTTCCGCAGACCGGCGTGTACGCAGGGGTGTGGGGCCTGGTGATCGTGGCGTCTTCCGTCATCGAGGTGCGCCATCGGCGTTCTCTGCGGCCGGGGAGCAGCGGCGACGCCTCTTGACAGCCCAGGCCCGCCCCCTCGCATGCGAGGGCGACGACCCATCGCTCCCGATAAAGCCGATACGGCATATCAGCCTCTGAAAAGAGTCGCCGCATTCCCTTACCGGAAAGAGGACGGCTGGGCGGGTGAACCCATGCGCCGGTACGGGCAATCGAATTGACATCACATCACGCGGAAGGGACCGTGTCGCAACCAAGCCAATTCAGCCATCGACAACAGGTGAGGAAAACATGCCCTCCCGTTCAAAGTGGTGCGCCGCGACAGCCGCCGTCCTCACACTCTCGTGCCTCGCGGGTTCCGCATCCGCGGCCGGCAACCCCGTTCCTCTGGACTGGGGCACCGGCAAAGACCGTACAGTGGTGATCCACCTCGAGACAGCGGGCACCGGGAGTCCGACATTCCTACCCAGTGCGGAGGAGTGGGCCACCACCGTGGGCGGCCAGATCTTCAGCACCGACGACCTCCTCCGCGACGGTGAGCCCTACGGGTCGGAGGTGACGACCTGCGTCACCGCGAGCGTCTCTCCGACGCACGCCACCCTCTGCCGGGGCAGCTTCCTTCTTCCCGGTGGCGAGATCACGTGGGAGCACGCACAGCTCGACTCGGCCGCCACCCCGTACGACGTCGCCATCACCGGTGGCACCGGCGACTACAAGAAGGCCCGCGGTTACGCCCGTATCGAGCGCACCGAGGAGTTCGGCGGCGACTACTACCTGCACATCATTCTGTGACCCGCTGAGCCCGCTTTACCTTCAGGAAAGGGCGGGCTGCCGGGCGGCGCAGAAATGGCGAAGCTCCTGACAGCCGGGGTGGAAATCAAGATCAGCCACCCGCTGTCAGGAGCTTTCGCCGTTTCCGGCGGTGCTTTCGTGAGGCGGGGACTCAGCCCTGGTCGTCCTGGTTGTCGTCGTTGTCCTTGTCGACCTGGTGGACCTGCGCACGCAGGACCTTGCCATTGGTGGCGTCGATGGCGACGTTCGCCACGGTCCAGTCGTTCTGGTCGACGATGTCGACCGACCACACGGGGGCGTTGTCGTCGCTGTCCAGGTGGACGTCGGTGACGGTGCCCTGCTGCTTCCCCGTCGCCGTCTTCACAGCCTGCTCCGCGGTCACCTCGGCCTTGCCCAGCATGTCGGCGACGGCACTCTTGTCGTCGGCGTCCTGATCGGTCTCCGGCTCGGACTGGAGCACCTTGCCCGACACCGCGTCGACCAGGACCCTGTGCACGGTGCCGTCCTTGGTGGCCACTTCAGCGGCCCACTCAGGACTGCCGGGGCTCGGTGCGGGACTGACGGTGCTGCCTCTCTGGAAACGGGACAGGTCGATCTCGACCAGCTCGCTCCCGGAGACTTCTCCGACCGCAGTGTCGGCCGCCTTGTCCCAGGTGATCTTGGCTGCGGGGATCAGGGCCTTGAGTTCCGCCAGGTCACCGGTGTCTTCGGTGTCGGCAGGGCTCGGGGAGCTGTTGCCGCCGTCTGTGGCGGTCGGCGCAGCCGCCGAGCCCTTGGTCCCCTCGTCAGCGCTGCATGCGGTGACGAGGAGGGCGGTGCAGGCGAGGAGGCAGGTGGGGAGCGCGACGCGCAGTCGGCGCGCGGATGGCGATACGTTCATATCGGCACGCGTAACCACATGTTCCGCGCCACAGACAGACCGTCCCGAACTTCACCCGATCGTGCCACTACTCGGGTGATGCCCGGCTTCACTTGGCGGCGACGTGGCGCAGCCCGAGGCGGCGGCGAACACCGTGGCCTCCCTCGTGGTGCTGGGCTCACCGAGCCCTATGGGCACAGGCCGCTGACCGCGGGGCCGACGGCGACGGCCGTGGCACCGGGCGCGGCGGCCGGGTCCGGTCGTCGCCGGGTGCCGGGGGTTCGTTCCGCGTGCGTCGCCCCTCAGTTGCCGTCGTGCACGGAGGCCAGGCCGTTGAACACGCCGACGTAGGCCGTGCCGTCCGGGCCCAGAGTGATCGGCGCCCAGCTGTTGTCGTAGCCCGCTCCAGTGCCCACGAACTGCTTCCAGCGGGTGTGTCCCGTACGGAAGTCCACGGCGGTCAGGTACCAGGCGTCGATACCGCGACGGTCGGGGTCCTTGGTGTACAGGTAGATCAGCCCGTTGCCGGTGGACAGCTTCGGGACGACGGACGGGGACCGCTCTCCGCTCTCCCACACGGTGTCGCATCCGCTGGCGTCCCGCCGCACGTCGATCCGGGTGACTCCGCCGGTGATGCTCCGGCCGAGGGTGAGCGACGTGATGTTCTCGTAGCCGTAGTTGTTCTCGACGACGAGGCTGTTGCCCCAGCTGATCAGGGAGTTGTCCGTCGTGGACGCGCCTGAGGCGAAGACGGGGATCTCGCACACCAGCCGGCGGTCGGCGGGCACGTCCGCGCCGCGCCGGTAGACGAGGACGTGCATGCGGTCGTCGGCGTTGTCGGTGATCGCCACGTACCTGCCGCCGTCGCCGAAGATGTCCGGAGTGGTGCCCGAACCCTGGTTGACGGAGCCGGGCTTGGTGCCGGTGCCCCGGTCGTAGGGCGCCCGCCACACCATGGCGGGGGTTCCGTCCGCCGCCGCGGTGAACTCGTAGAGCGCGTGGTCGGAGACGATCGACACACCGTCGGCGGCGACGGAGAAGGAGTTCTGGATCTCCTCTCCGCTCAGCCGGACGGAGCGGATGGCGCCCGTGGTGGTGTCGACGGTGCCGATCCGGCCCTGCCGGGTGACCCACCAGATCCGGCCCTGCCAGTCCGGCATGACGGAGGTGACCGGATCGCAGGTGCCGGTCGGATGGAGGTTGGTCCAGGTCACGCAGTCGTGAGGGACGTGACCGGTCAGGTCCCAGTCGTCGGTGACGGTGAACGCCCAGCTGCCGTCGGGCTTCTGCCGGTGGGCGAGACGGACGAGGTGTTGCCGGGAGTCCGCGAGCACCAGCCGGTCTTCGTTGTCGAGGTACGAGTAGGCACCGCCCGAGGTGTCCTTGAAGATCCGCGAGAAGTCCAGCCGGGTGATCGCCTCCACCGTGGACGGGCGTTGCGGAAGCCTGTACTCGGCCAGCGTCGCCAGCGTGTGCGGGTCGAGCAGCTTGACCAGGAAGCCGGTGAAGGTCCCACACACGGTGACGATCCGGCCCGCGCGGTCGAAGGTCACATTGGCGCACTCCCCGCCCAGCACCGCCATGCGTTCGCTGCCGGACCGCGGGTGGTCACCGAGCGGGCCGGACCACGGGTAGGTCGCGCTGCCCCAGCCGTCGGCGTGCATCCCGGAGCGGCCGTTCGCCGCGAGGTAGGGGTGCTGCGGGGGTTGTGTGCCGGGGAGCGGCTGAGCGGTGGCGGGGGCACCGACGTAGGGGTCGACCAGACGGTGGCCGGGGGCCTTGGGGATCGGGTCAGCCAGCGTGGGCGCGGGTGGGGCAAGGGCCGTAGCCGCGACCAGCGACAGGGTGACGGCCAGGGCACGGCTGAACGTCCTGCGGGACATGCGACTCCTCGGGGTCCATGCGATTGACGGTCGCACCGCGGTGACCATAGGAGCGCGCGCTCGAAGAGTCCACGGAATCACGGGAGTTGTTCATGATCCTGCAATGAGCCGTACGCCAAGGACCGGCGCGACGGGGACGGGCGGATGCCGCTGCGCCACTGCTCACGCGGCACGTCGACGTCCTCACCGCCAGCCTGACGGGCGATGCCGTGTCGCCGTACCGTCCGTGCGGGACGATCGCGGCGCTCACATTGATCGGGCCGGGGGGCCAGGCACCGAGGTCCCGCATCGGCCGACAGGGGTGAGGACGCTGTGCTGATCTTGGATGCCATCGCGGAAACGGGTCTGGCCCGGCGACGGCACCGTCGACTACGTGCAGCAGCGGAAGGCTCGCCAGCGGCCGCCAACTCACGCGTGGCCTGGTGGCGGGAGCTCGTCGGCGAAGGGGGAGAACGGGCCCGGCCAGGTGAAGGTGAAGCGGTGAGAGGGTCTGTCGTACATCACTGAGGCACTGCAGGGGGCAAGCCCGAAGCGACGGTGGATCCATCCGTCCATGGCGAGGGCAGCGACCTCAGCGCGGAAGTCGGCGCCAGGGTACGTGAAGGCATTGACGTCCAGAACCAGGGTTCGGTCGTCGAGGAGCTGTTCGGCGTGCAGGGAAGCCCCGAACGCGAGCCAGGCCGCCTCGAGCCAGTACGGGGTTCGGTCCGTGGGCAGCCGCAGGTACAGCGAGCGATAGATGAGGAGGGCGGGCGGAGGCGGGGGCCCGTCCGTCTCGTACACGTCGGCGCGAAGGTCGGCGGCCAAGCCCACGCCGGCGTGGAGGTAACGGTAGCGAAGGGTCTCGTACATGGCGAACATTCTTCGCTGCGGCTCGCATCGGAACCCACTGCCGCCGGTGGTGAGGGCGGCCACCGCTTCGGAGAGGACATGGACGGCGTCGTCGTCCGGCAGCCATTCCAGCTGGCGGGACATCAGCAGGGTGCCGGTGGAGTACGGCGGCTCGGGGCCCGTCCGGGGTACGAGTGCGACGTGCGGCAGCACGTCCCGGTCGAGTACCTGCTCCTCCAGGGTGCGCAGCGCCGAGGGCATGGTGGTGATCGTCGCCCGCAGTCCGGGGTACGCCTTGACGAGGGCGTTGACGACGGTGGCCGAGCCCTGGCCGGTGGCGGTGAGGGAGGTGACGGTGGACCAGTCGTGCGCGCGGACCACTCCGGGGGCGACCCAGCGGGCCTCCTCCTCGACCGCGGCGCGAGCGGTTCCGGCGAGCCGGGGGCTCTTTTCGAAGGCCGCGGCGAGCGGCAGTCCGTCGAGGGTCCGGTAGCCGGCCTCGCCGGTGCGGAGGGTGTGGAGCAGACCGGACAGGGAGGAGTCGAAGGCGGCCTGGGCGCCTTCGAGGTGGTACTCGTCGGCGGAGTGGTCGTCCTCGACGAGTTCCTCGCTGACCGGGGTGAGGCGGTATCCGTCGTCGCCGGTGGCGAGCACGTCGAGGGAGACCAGGGAGGTCATCAGTGCCGCCAGGGTGGACCTGTCGGCGCCGGTGGTCTCGTCGACCGGTGCGGCGTCGGGTGCGGGCGGTTCGGTGCGGCGCCAGTAGCCGGTGACGTGGGTGTGCTCACGCGGGACCGGCCTCGCCCCAGGGCCACCGTGCTCGACCCGGTGAAGGAGGCGATCGACCGGATGCTCCGCCAGGACCTCGACGTCGCCCGGAGTCGGCGGCACACCGTCGCCCGGATCATCGAACGCCTCCGCATCGAAGAGGACTTCACCCGCGCTTCGTACTCCACGGTGCGGGACTACGTACGTGGTCGCCGCGCCGTGCTGGCGAGGGAGGCGGAGGCCGCCCGCGGCCGCGCGGGCGGTTGTGGTGGATGATTCAGCCCGGTCGTCCCTTCTTCGGCACGCGCCGCCGGACAGCCAGGACGTGCCGGCCGGTTCGAGCAGGTGCTGAGCCTCGCGGTCCGTACACCGTGGCAGCGGTCAGCGGTCAGCGGTCAGGTCGCAACGATGGTTGATGGTGGCGAAGTCGTGGTTGCCGGGCCAGGGCCCTGGAACTACTGTCAAGCTCGCAAGTAGTCCGTCCAACCAGAGTCGACCAGGAGTCTGCGTGAGTGAGCGGCCCGTCCCGGATCCCGTCGAGACCGCGCGGCGCATCGCCTCGCTGGCGGAGCGGGCCGGGATCGAGCGTACGGACGTACTGCGGGTCGAGGGAGAGGGCGGCCTGTCCTTCGCCTCGGGGTTGCCCCCTGAGGACGTCGAGGCCCTGCTGCGCGGTGAACAGGTGCCGGCACCCCAGCCCTCCCGCGGCGCAGTGGTGGACCTGGAGGACCGGCACCGTCAGGTGGTCGACCGGATCCTCTTCCTCCGCAAGACCAGACTGAAGGCGTTCCCGGACGGTACCCGCCGGGTGTACTCGCTCGCGGAGATCGCGGCCGGGGCAGGGACGAGTGCCCAGTGGCTCGACAAGATGATCAAGGCGGGGAAGGCCCCGAACCTCGATCACGCCGCGGGCATCGCGGACTTCTTCGGAGAGAAGATCGAGTTCCTGGTGGCTCCGCCGGCCGAGGCCTTGGACAGGGTTCTCCAGCAGATCCACAAGGACCTTCTGGAACGTACCGTCGAGCGCCAGGACAAGGATCTCGAACGGCTCAAGAACGCCGGTCCCGCCGCCGGCCCGGACTCCGAGCTCGGAGTCGTCGGCTACGCGGCACGCGCCCTGGCCGATGTCCCCGACGACACCGCCCAGCCGCTCATCGCCCTGATCGAATCCGTCGCGAGGCGGGCACGCGAGGAGCGCGCGCGGGAGAACTGAGCGGACGTCGACTCCCGTCGACAGTGGTGGCGCCCACCTGAGGTAGGCCGGGCGCACTCGCCGGTCGGCCACGGGGCCCGGAAAGGGTACGGTGCGCCTGGAACAGGTTCCACACAGGTTCCACACAGAGTCGGCACACCGGGGGGTGGGGGTGGGATACGTCATGAGTGTCTCGCGCAGGATGAAGCGCTACCGCGACGAACTGTTCGCGGGGGTGGGGGAGCCGGTACCGAGCGACCCGCACGAACTGCTCCAGGCATTGTGCAGCCATCTGACGGCGCGCACGGGGCGCGAGGTACGGCTGATGTTCGAGTCGTTCCCGGCGGACACGGTCAGTGGGCTCTGGATCGATCTGGGCGACTTCGACTTGATCGCGGTGGAGGCGAACACGGCCCCACTCCACCAGCTCGTGATCGCGGGTCATGAGCTCTGGCACCACAAGGAGGGCCACTGCGGCCACGGCGGCAGCTCCATCGGGACTGCGGCGGCACGCAAGCTCGGGGACCGGTGGTCCGTCGGCGACGCGATCGCCCACGTGGCCGCGCGCGGAGACACCGCCGTCGACGAAGAACGCCGCGCGGAGACGTTCGGCCGCATGCTGGCTGCCAAGTTCCGTCCGTACATGGAGGGGCACCGCGGACGACCACCCGCGGACGGCGCAGTCGGCCGCATCCAGGCGTCGCTGAAAGGCTGAGCGTGGAAGACGGCGTCAATTACTACATATCGGTGGCCGTGCTGGCGATCGCCCTTCTGGTGAAGCTGCCCGCGCTGCTCAGGGGGTGGCGCAGCCCGTTGGTCCGCGTGGTGCACGCCCTCCTCCTGATGCCCTGCGGAGCCTTACTGTTCTCGGCCCCGCCCACCATCACGTTCGTCAACCGGACCACCGGCATCAGCAACCTCTCAGCCGTACTGGTGCACTGCTTCCTGTGCGGCTTCTCCTGTGCCTGTCTGGTGCTGATGGAGTACTGGCGCGGAGACGCCGATGCGCAGGCACGTACCCGACGACGGGTCCGCGCCTGGCTCCTGGGATACGGCCTGGTGGTGGCCTGCGTCGTCGGACTCTTCGCCCTGGGGACGACGCCGGTCGAGCGTCCGCGGGACTTCGACACGTATTACGCCAACACCCCCTTCATCCGCGAGATGGTCGTCCTCTACCTCCTCGCCTTGGTCGTGGCCGGCATCATCACGATGAAGGCGTGCTGGCGTTGGGCCGTCGACATCAGCAGTTCCGACGGGAACCAGGACGCTCCCGGAAAGCGCACCTCGTTGCGGGCGGGGCTGCTCGTCCTCGTCGTCGTCTCGCTGGGCGGCATCGTCTTCGGCGTGTCCAAGCTCTTCGCGGTCCTCGCGCGGTGGACCGGCAACGACTGGGACCGGCTCAACGAGGGCGTGGCGCTGGCCGTCTCCCTGATCGGCGTGATGATCGGCCTGGGTTTCCTGGTGCCGATGTTCGGTCCCCGGTTCGCCGAACGGATCTGGCGCCCGTTACTGGCGCTCATCGCCTTGCGTCCGCTGTGGCGCATCGTGTCCCAGCCGACCACCGGTACAGCCGACCCGTTGCTCCTGGACACACGGTGGTACGCGGGTCCCGAGCAGCGGTTGCTGTCGCAGCTCACGAGCATTCACGACTGGATGCTGAGGTCGCACGCCCACTACAGCGACGACCTGCGCGCCGCGGCCCACCTACGGGCCAAGGAGGACGGGGAGCCGGAGCGCGAGGCCGTCGCCATCGGCCTCGCCGTCATGCTCCGGACTGCGGCCGCCGACCGCGTCCGCAAGGCGCCGCCCACCGGTGACGAACAGAGCACCAGGGCTGTCCTCGCACTGCGTTCGGCGGAGGCCGAGTACCCCGACCTGATCGTGCACATCTCCCGTGCCCTGCCCCGCGTGCCCGATGCGCACGACATCGACATCGACGTCGACGCGCCGGATACCTTCCGCTCCGGCGCCTCCTCGTCGCGCGAGGCCACCTCCGCGTAGTAGGGGCGGCAGGCCACCACCGACCGGCGGGCCCCGGTAGACCCCCGTAGACCCCGACCAGGTCGGCCGGGGTCTACGGGAGTAGCTACACGTCCGGGTTCGGGTTACGGACGCCGGTGCTAAGGGTCAGCCGTTCCAGGTGCCGGTGAGGGCGAGGTGGCCGGGGGCGTTGGGCAGGCCCTGGGTGGGGACGGTGGTGGTCGGGTCCCAGGTGCGGTCGGTGTGGCGGGTGGTGTGGAGGAACTTGCCGTCGGCGGTGGTGACAGCCACCTGCACCTCGCCGGCGATGTTGGCGGTGGCGACGGACTTGGCGGTGACGGTACCGAGGATGTCCTTGAGCTGGGTCAGGGGCGTCCAGCTGCCGTTGAAGTTGCGGACGGCGTGGTACTGGCGGGTGCCGTTGTCGGTGGCGATGACGACGTGGGTCTCGTCTCCGGCGCCGACGGTGCTGATCGAGGTGATCGGGCCGGTGGAGCCGGCGGCTCCGGCGACGTCGCCCCAGCCGAGCCAGTTGCCGTTGCCCTGGCGGATGGTGTGGTAGGCCTTGCCGCCGCTGACGGTGGTGACCTGCAGCTCGCCGCGTACGACGGCGGTGGCGGCGGCGGTCACGTTGGGAACCTTGCCGGTGGTGATGTCACGGAAGGGGGTCCACTGGCCGTCCTTGTCGCGGACGGTGTGGAGGGCCTTGCCATCGGCGACGGCGACGACGTGCAGGTCCCAACCGATGTTCATCGCGGTGACGCTGGTGAGGTTGCCGAGGGTGCCGGCCACACCGAAGACGTCGCCGAACTTGGCCCAGGTGCCGTCCTCCTTGCGAATGGTGTGGAACAGCCCGCCACTGTTGCTGACGGCGAGGACGTGGGTGTCGCCGTTCATACCCACGGCGGCGGAGTTGCGGATTCCACCGATGCTGCCGGCGGCTGCCGTGGCCTGGACGTCGTTGAAACCGGTCCAGGAACCGTCGTTCACCCGGACGCCCTGGTAGAGGCTGCTGCCCGACTGCATCAGGGCCTGGGTCTTCCACCCCGGGGACAGGGCACGCACGCGCTGGACCCAGTCGTGAAGGTTGTCGACTCGGGTGCCGTAGGCACCGGTGCGGGTCTCGGTGGCCGGGGCGCCGAGGCAGTTGCCCTGGAAGGCGCGGCTGACCAGGCCCACCAGTTCCGTCTTGCCGTTCACGGTGCGCAGCGCCGGGGCGCCGGCATCGCCCTTGCAGACGGTGGCGTCGGCGGGCGTCTTGGCGGCGAGGTCGAAGCCGTCGGCGGTGGTGGTGCCCACACTGAAGGTTGAGCTGTGGCGGCCGATGGAGCCCCAGCCGTCCACGGTGCGGCCGAAGCCGACGACGTCGAGCGCCTGACCGGCCGTCGGGGCGGTCGTGGCCAGGGCGACCGGGGTGAACGCGGCGGGGGCGGGCTTGTCGAGGCGCGCCATCACCAGATCACGGTCCGGGTGCGGGACGAGCTGGGTGATGTCGCTGGCGTGGCCACCGCTGGAGATCATGATGGACTTGCCGACGACGACGCGGGTCTTCTCCTTCGGCGGCCCGGCAGCGACGGTGTTGCTCTCGGCGGGTTTGTCGGCGAAGCAGCTCTTGGCCGAGGCGACCCAGTACGGGTCGACGAGGACCGCGGAGCAGGAACGAGTGCCGCCGCCGATGTCCAGCTTCGCGCCGAACAGCTGCTTGTCGAGAACCGGCTGGCCTGCGCCGAACGGACCGGAGGATCCGGTGACGCGCATCTCCAGGAGGACGGCCTGCTTGGGGTCGACGGGGTCGGCTTCGCCGAACCCCTTGGCCGTGTCCTTGGGGACGGCCAGCTCCTTGGTCGTGCCGGCGATGGAGACACTGGCGTTGATGTCGCGGTCGACGGTCTCGATCCGGTAGGCCCGCGGGATGTTGACGGACAGGTAACCCGTGTTGCGGGCCTTGAAGCAGATCCTGGACTCGCTGGTCTTCAAGTTCCGCGCCCACACCATGATCTGGTACGGGCCGGAGCAACTGGTGTAGTAGATGTCTCCGTCACCGGCGATCAGGGTGGCACCGGTGGCTGCCAGGATCTCGGCGCTGTCCGGGTAGGCCCCGTCCTCGACCACGAAGGGTGCGTCGGCGTTGGCTGCCGCCTCCACGGCGGCTGAGGCCACGGGGGTCGCCGCGCCGAAAACGAGCGCCGTCGCGGTGGCGGCGGGCAGCCACCGGCGTATGAGCAATGCCATGGGATCACTTTCGTCGTCTCAACCCCGCCTGAGCGGAGGTGAATCAAGGGCTTTTCCGTGGTCACGGACAGCGGGGTACAACAGGGAGAGCCGTGCCGTCGCGACGGCGCCTGGGCAATGGGCCGCTGAGTGAGCCTGCCTCATCGGTGTTCGGCCATCAGCGATCGGTCGAGCGAGACCGTAGCGCGCTGACAGCAAACTTATCAACCATCAGCGAGCTGCACACAACGATGGTTGACGTCGATAGGGTTCCCGCATACGGTCCTGGCAGCGGCGGCCTCACGTCTGAACGCCCAACCAGGACCACAACTCTTCCCGAAAAACCGGAACTTCGGCGCCGGCAGACGACAACGGTGCACCAGTCACCGGTTGTCCACCTTGCCCTGCCTGAAGTCCCGCCCAGCGGCGGTCCGTACGGCCGGCGCTGCTGAGTTGCGCGATGCAGAGACCCACAAACCAAGCCGTCTTGCGGTGCTTTGCCGCGCCGCTCGTACCGGCAGAACGCTCAATTGACCAGAGGGGAGCACGCTCAGTGCGCCAGAAACCAGCCCGAATACCGAGAGGCACGGGGAGGAGACGCGCTGGCGGCGGAATGGTCGCCGGCGCCGTACTGCCTCTGGCCCTGCTCACGAGCCTGGTGTCCGCCGTGCCCGCAGCGGCTGAGGATCCGGGCAGTCAGCTGACCGACCGTCAACAGGTCATGCAGCTGTGGAAGAGCGGCGGCCCCGCCGTGAAGTCCGCCGCTGGAGCCGCACTTGTCGGCAACGACGAGCAGATCCGGAAGTACATCGCCGACGGCCAGAAGGTCGCCGAGCAGCTCGACCTGAGGGAAGCCGCCCTCAAGCTGGTCACCGAAGCGGGCCCCGGCGTCAGTGAGGCCGCGGCGAAGGCCCTGGACGGCACCCCGCAAGAGCTCGCGGCGTTCATGAAGGACGGCTGGAAGCAGCCGCTCGCCGACGACCAGCGCGTCGAGGCAGCGCGCGCCATCGAAACCGGCGGCGCCGGTGTCCGCGAGGTCGGCAACGCGGCGATGCGGGGCTCGATCGACGACATCCGCGCCTTCCTGACCGAAGGCCAGTACAAGCAGCGCGACGACGACGCCCGCGTCCGCGTCACACAGATCGAGGCCACTGGTGGTCCCGCCACCAAGCGCGCGGCTGCCGAAGCCCTCCGGTCGGGCATCGCGGAGGTCCGCGAGTTCCTCGTCTACGGGCAGCACATCACCGCCGCCCAGGACCGCGAACACGCCACCATCTCCGATCTGGCCGAGCAGACCAAGGACGCCGGCACAGCGGCGGAGAAGGCAAAGAGGGTCGCGGAGGAACAGGCGGAGAAGGCCAAGACCAGCGCTCGGCTGGCCAAGGAGGAGACCGCAAAGGCAGCCGCCGAGAGCGCGGCGGCCAAGAAGGACGCGGTCCGGGCCAAGGACGCGGCACGCCGGGCCGCGGAGTCCAGCCGCCGGGCCGCTGCGGCCGCCCGCACCGCGATCTCGGCCGCAAAGGCCGCCAACGCCGCCGCGCAGGCCGGAGCGATCGCCGCCCGGAATGCCTCCGACGCCGCCCTCCAGGCCTCGAAGGCCACGAGCCGGGCATGGGACGCAGCGGGCTCGGGCAAGCACAACGCGCTGGTCGCGGCCGCGGCCGACGAGGCGGCCGCCGCCTCCTCCAGGATCGCCGACTCGGCCGAGGCCATGCAGAAGACCGCGGTCAACCTGCAGCGCACCATGCAGGCCACGCTCGACACGATCAGCGACATGTACGCCTCGGCGGACGCCGCCACGGAATCCGCGAACTGGGCCAAGGAGTCCGGCGTGGAGTACGGCAACGCGTTGGCTGCTGCCGCCGCCACCCGCCGGCATGCCGCCGAGGCCAAGCGCGCCACCGGCATCGCCATGGCCAACGCGGCTGCCGCCGCCTCGTCCGCCGGAGAAGCCGCCACTGCGGCACGCTCGGCCGCGGCTCATGCCCGCAAGGCCGCCGAAGCCGCCCGCAAGGCGGCCGAACACGCCGGTGACGCACAGGAGGCCGCGAACCGGGCGAAGGCCGCTGCCGACGAGGCGCTCAAGGCCGCTCAGGCCGCGGGCGAGGCCGTCAAGAAGGCGCAGGACATCCAGGCCACGACCCGTAAGACCGAGGCCGAGGAGATCGCCAGCCGCACCCACACGCTGGTCAACGAGGCCAAGGACGCCGCAGAGACCCACAACCTGGCCAAGGCCGAGGTCGCCCGCGTCTCGCAGGAGGCGATCAAGCTCGACGTCGACTTCATGCAGCTCGCCGACCAGGCCCGCCAGCCCGGTGCGGACCCGGCCCACATCGCCACGACGGGCCGCAAGATGGCTCTGATCGCGGTGCAGACCCGCGGCCCCTGGTCCCGCGCCGCAGCCGAGGCCGCCCTCGCCGGTGACGACGCCGCTGTCGTCGCCTACGCGAGCACGGACTGGAAGACGGCCGGCGGTCAGGACGAACGCGACGAGGTCAACACCCTCGCCCAGACCGGCGCCTACGACGACCTGCGCACGGCCGCGGCCGAGGCCCTCAAGGGCACGCCCGCCCAGGTCCACACCTTCCTGACCACCGGTCAGTACCAGGAGGCGGCACCCGACCGCCGCATCGAGGTCGCCCGCATCGCGGAAGCCGGCGGCCCCGGCGTCAAGGAAGACGCCAAGAAGGCCCTCGACAGCTCCGACCCCAAGGCTCTCGACACCTTCCTCACCGTCGGCCAGCACCAGGCCCGTCTTGAGGACGACCGCGTCGAGGCAGCACGCCTCGCCGAAGGCGGCACACCCGAGCTCAAGGCGGCAGCGGAGACCGCGCTCGCCAGCCCCGACACCAACCTGCGCACCTTCATCGAGTCCGGCCAGCACCGCGCGAAGCGCCGCGACCAGCTCAACGCCGCCCACGTCGCGCAGGTCCAGGCCATCATCGCCTCCTCCAGCGAGATCGCCGCCCGCGCCTTCCAGGACGCCTACGCGGCGGCCGAGAACGCGGCCAACGCCCAGGACGACGCCAACGCCGCCCACAACCACGCGATCACCGCACGCTCCTACGCCGACAAGGCCGCCGACTGGGCCAAGCAGGCAGCCGAGTCCGCCCAGAGCGCCCGCAACTCGGCCAACGCCGCAGCCGCCTCAGCGGCCACCGCGCGCAACGCCGAAAGGCAGGCCGCCGACGCCGTCCGTCGCGCCGACAACTCGGCCGTCCAAGCCGGCGCCAGCTTCCAGGCCGCCGTGGGCTACGCCCAGGACGCCATGAACGCCGCGGAAGAGGCGCGTGTCTCCGCCGTCGCCGCCGGCCAGAGCCGCGAGAGCGCTCGGAACACCTACACGAAGACCGTCGAGCGCTACATGACCGACCAGTACCAGAAGGCGGTACAGGAGCGCCTGCGCGCGGAGGCAGAGGCGAAGAAGAAGGCGATCGTCAAGGTCGCCTGGACCGGCTTCCACATCTACCGGTTCCTCACCACCAAGCAGCTCCCTCCTGGTACGCCCCCCGGTGTCCACCTGGACGTCATACATTTCGGCCTCGACATCCTCGGCACGATCCCGCTCTTCGGCGAGATCGCCGACGGCATCAACTGCGGGATCTACGCCATCGAAGGGACCGTCCAGTACTTCCACCCGATCGGTCGCGAAGGCGCCTGGGTCGACGCCGGCCTGGCCTGCGCCGCCATGATCCCCTTCGCCGGCTGGGCGAGCACAGCCGTCAAGCTCACCCGCTACGCGGAGAAGTACGGCCCCGACGCCAAGAAGCTCTTCGACGATATCGTGACCGCCCTGAAGAAGGCGCCCAGCTGCCCGGGCAGGAACAGCTTCCCGGCTGGTACCCGGGTCCTCATGGGCGACCGGACCACCAAGCCCATCGAGCAGGTCCGCACGGGTGACATGGTCCAGGCCACGGATCCGATCACGGGAGTATCGGGCCCCCGTGGGGTCGAAGCCACCATTTACACCCCGGACGACCGCGATTTCACCGACATCACCCTGAGCGCCGCTCGTGGTGAAGACATGGTCACGGCCACCGACCACCACCCCTTCTGGTCCGAGAAGACCAGGACGTGGACCGACGCAGCAGACCTGAACGCGGGTGACACTCTCCGCACGGCCACCGGCGACAACGTCGAGGTGGCGAAGGTTCGTCACTGGAAAACCCTGCAGCCTGCGTACAACCTGACCGTCAACGACCTCCACACCTACTACGTACTCGCCGGCGCCGTGCCGGTTCTGGTCCACAACACTGACGCAATACCGTGCCTGACGGTCCCCGTCGAAGATGTCAATGGTGCGTTCCACCGCGCCACCTTCGACACGCCTGGAGAGCAGTTCATGGATCATTACAATAGGCACGGTGCGCCGCTTGGTTACACGCAACAGGAGTACCTCGACAATGCCGCGGCACTGGCTCGGCGTCTGTCGCAACCCGGCGGGTCAGCGGGCTGGGAGAAGCATCTAACACCCATCGGAGCCCATGAAGACAAGCTGAAGGGATTCAAGTACGTCAATAAGGATACGGGAGAGTTTCTGATCACGTCGCTGGACGGCAAAGTCGTCACGCATCATCCGCTTCCCCGAAGGAATGGCTGAAGATTGCGAGGGGCTATGGAATTGAGCCTGATGGACGCCTATACCATCTGGCGTCGCCTGCCGTTTCCGCCATTTGGATCGACGCGGGAGTTGAAATTGCTTCGCGCCGATCTTGGCGAGGCCGATGAGCACGCCATGGTGATCGAGGCCTTCATGAGGACCGGTGTGTTCAGGCCATCGGGCGCGGATGTCATAGCGGAACTCGAAGATGTCATTGCTCGGGCCGGCGCTCTGTGTACGGAATATACGGGAAGTGATCTGGTGGCCGCGCGAGAGGTTCACGCATACGCAACGCTGGTGGCGATCGCCTATCGGGGCTTCCTCAATGCAGGTGAATCCAGCTAGGATGTTGCAGCTGGGGGTTCGCTGTGAAGGTGAAATAGGGCACCATCAATAGTTCACGGACCCGAAGGTCTGGCAAACCTGTGGTTATGACAGCTAACGGGCGGCGTCGTTCCGAGAAGAGCCCCGCCGGATTTCAGGCGGGGCTCCTTGGGTCTCTGACGGCAGTAGTTGACGCTGAGGTTGAAAGAGTGGGGCGACAGCGAGCGTTGGTGGTGCTAGATCCCCCACCAGCGCGTCATGCCGCGGACGTTGCGGTCCGCCGACGTTGGAGTAGGACAACCTTCCCGGCCTGGTCGCTCTCTACTGCTGGTCGCCTCGCCCGTCGCCATGTTCCGGCTCCTGTCAGCGGTGGTCACGCGGCCCCGTTGTGACAGCGCTGGGCGGCGGAGCTGAAGTCCACGCAGAAGCCCTGCCGCACAGGCTTGAGCCTGTCTCTTTGGGCGCTCCTCCACGGAAAGCACGGACGCCACGTGGCAGCCAACACGGTCATGGAACGCTTATGGGCGACATGACGGTGCCCGATCAGGGAGACGGGAGCAGATCTGTGGGCAGGAAGCCTCCTTGGCCCGGAGCGGGGCTACGCGATGTCGAGGAGGACGACGGCCTCGGCGAAGTCCGCGTACGCGGGCTCAAAGGTCCGCGCGGCGACGAGGAACATCGAGCGGTCCGTCAAGGCCCGGGCGAGGCGTGCGGGGTCGTCGGGCAGGCGGCGGGCGAGTGCCACGCCCTCGTCGAAGTACGGCGTGAACCGCTCCGCGAACTGGCGGGGGTCGTCGCCCTTGCGGAGGGCCGCGCGGATGATGATTCTGCGCTGGACGTCGACCAGTTCAGGCAGTCGGCCCGCGTCGCGCAGTCCCGCCGCCCGCGCCTCGAGTTCGGGCAGAGTGCCGAGGAAGGCATCCCTCGTGTCGTTCGTCCATCTGAGGTTGGTGCCGAAGGGCGGCATCGGGGACTCAGCGCTCGCGGCTGGTTCGTCGGCCCGCCCTGACAGGGCGAACAGTGTGACCCACCACGAGAGGACGCAGCTCGGATTCCTCGGATCGCCCGTCGTCGCCAGCTCCTCCAGAACGGTCAAGGCCTCCCGCCGGATGGCTGTGGCGTCCGCCCCGTGCCCGGCGGCCTCGCGCATCCGCGAGTAATGGACCAGCTCCCAGGTGAATATGGCCAGTGACGTGCGCTGGTCGGCGGCCCCGCGCCGGGACTCGTCCAGAAGCTCGCGGAAGACAGCCGCTGCCTCATCGTGCAGGCCGGCACCCTCCAGGTTCGCCGCCCACTCGACCATGTTCCAGAAGGAATGCTCCGGTATGCCGTTCCGGGCCGCCTTCTCGTTGAGCTCCGCGGCCTCCCGGAAGCGCCCCTCCTCCGCCAGGATGTTCGCCAGCCGCCCGCTTCTTCCAGCCCCGGCCATCTCCTCACAGGCCGCACGTCCCTCTGCTCTGCGCCCGAGGGCGAACAGAGACCGCTGGTAGGCGTCCAGCGCCCTGCACAGCCGTTCTGCCCGGGTCGGCGCCCCGGCCTCGATCCTCCGCGCTGCCTCGACCGCCTCGGTGATCAGCGCCAGCTCCACCTCCACGTCCCGGCTGCGGTAGCTCGTCGAGAGGAGCGCGTCGACCAGCTTCGGGAGGTACGCCTTCGGGCTCACCTCCGCCAGAGTCCGGTACGCGTGAACCTGTTCGAGCAGGCTCGGCCGGCCGGAGCCCAGCAGCAGCACGCGAGCCCGCAGTACCGCGTCATGATCGATCTTCCCCATATTCCCCCTGTCTCCGGGTGATGCACGAAGGAGATTCTGGGCGTCGGGGAGCGGATCGGACAAGGCTCACGAACTGTGCGTTCCGTCCTACGAAAAACGCCGCTGACCTGTCATGATGGACATGCTCCCGTACAAGTTTCCCGGATGCGTGGCCGGGAGAGCCGGAAACCCGATCACCGGCACAGCGGGAACCCTTGAAGCGATCGACGACCACGACCTCCTGATCGAGCCCGGTGCGGGGTCCTGCGGATCGCCCCCTCGCTGTTGAGCGTCTCGTCCGCGCGTCTCCGGCCAGGAACAGCGCGAGGCCGTAGCTGCGGCCTCGGTGCTGGCGGGCATCCGTCCGGTTCGCCGGCGCCGTACCGCCATACCTGCAGGGAGTACGCCGTTGCCGTCACCTCGACCGCCGAAGTGCCAGAACTGCGGCGGCACTTACGTCCGACTGTGGCTGCCTGGCCTCTCGGTCGAGGTCCTGGTCGATGCGGCGAGGCCGGAGGCCGGTGTGCTCGCGGCGCTGGTGCGCTCGCACGACCGGCCGTAGCCGGTCTGGCGTCGACGCCAGTGACCCCTGGCCACCGCTCACACCGAACACCGTTGCCGCGCTAGGAGGGTTCGGTCCGGGCGAGGAGGGATGAGCAGATCTCGCCGGCGCGTACCGCGGTGGTCGACAGCAGGGTCGACGTGAGGCCGTGCGTGTGTTCCGTGCCGCCCTGGAGGTAGATCCCCGCGGCCACCTTCGGGACGGTCACCACACGGTGGTCGCGGCCGACCTGGATGAGGTCCTCCTCGTCGCGCAGACAGAGTTTGCCGACCTCGCCCAGGTCGTCACCGAGCCCCCGCGGCTGGTAGCCGGTGGCGTGCACCAGCAGATCGGCGGCCAGCAGCTCGCGCTCCCCCGTCGGCAGGAACTCCACGGTCACCCGGACACCGGCCCCGTGTGTGCCGACCTCCCGGATGCGGGAGACGTTCATCATGCGCAGACGCTGCCTGCCCCGTACCTTCTCCTGGTACATGGTCCGGGACAGGGACTGGATCAGGTCCATGTCCACCACGGAGTAGTTGGTGCCGCGGTGGTAGTCGAAGAGCGACCGTTTCACGTCGCGCGGTGCCCCGAAGTAGACGTCGACGGCTTCGGGGTCGAAGATCTTGTTGGCGAACGGGCTGTCGTCGGCGGGTGTGTAGCCGTACTTGGCGAACACGGAGCAGATCTCGGCGTCCGGGAAGCTGCGGTGGAGGAAGTCGACCGCCTCGGCGGCACTCTGTCCGGCGCCGAGGACGACGGCGCGGCGCACGGGCGTGCCGGTGTGGAGCAGTTCGCCGACGCGTGGCAGTAACTCGCTGTTGTGCCAGACGCGTTCGGACAGCACGGTGCCGGGAGGCAGATGCGGCTCGAGGCCGGTCGCCACGACGATGGCGCGCGTGCGGCGGACGGTGCGGCGCCCGGGTGCGGCCGGGTCGCGGCTGATGACGTCGAACCAGCGGATCTCGCCGTCCTCCGTGACGGGCCGGACGGAGACCACGTCCGCGGAGTACTCGACGAGGTGCGCGAGGCGTGCGGCGGCCCATTCGAGGTAGTCGTGGAACTCGATGCGCAGGGGGTACAGGGTCTTCTGGTTGAGGAAGTCGACCAGCCTGCCCTGGTCCTGCAGGTAGGAGAGGAAGCTGAAGTCGCTGGTCGGGTCGCGCAGGGTGACCAGGTCCTTGAGGAACGACACCTGCATGGTGGCATCGTCGATGAGCATGCCCCGGTGCCAGCCGAAATGGGGCTGGCGCTCCAGGAAGGCGGCGCGGAAACCCTCCAGGCCGGGGGTGCTCGCGATGCGTTCCCGGATCGCGATGGCGAGTGCCAGATTCGACGGTCCGAAGCCGATGCCCACAACATCGTGGACGGGTTCCCGGTCGTGCTCCCGGTCGTTGTGCAATGTCGTCATCGCGTCATCGCCTCCCCCAAGGGGGTCTCGGTCCCAAGAGGTTCTCGGTGTCCCCGGAGTGGAGACACAGGCTCCCCCGAGCAGACACATGTTAGATAAGGTAAGCCTTACCTTTCAATGGCTGAGGAGGGCTCATATGCGGGTCATCATGTTCGGCTATCAGACCTGGGGACACCGGACGCTTCAGGCGCTGCTGGATTCCGGGCACCAGGTCGTCCTGGTCGTCACCCACCCCAAGAGCGAGCACGCCTACGAGAGGATCTGGAGCGACTCGGTGGCCGACCTCGCCGAGAAGCAGGGTGTGCCCGTGCTGTTGCGCAACCGGCCGGACGACGAGGAGCTCCTCCGCAGCATCGAGCGCGCCGAGCCGGACCTCATCGTGGCCAACAACTGGCGCACCTGGCTGCCCCCCGAGATCTTCGACCTCCCCCCGCACGGCACCCTCAACATCCACGACTCGCTGTTGCCCGCGTACGCCGGCTTCTCACCGCTGATCTGGGCCCTCATCAACGGCGAGCGAGAGGTCGGTGTCACCGCGCACCGAATGAACGCCGAGCTCGACATGGGCGACGTGGTGCTCCAGCGCTCGGTGCCGGTGGGGCCCACCGACACCGCCACGGACCTGTTCCACCGGACGGTGGACCTGATCGGCCCCATCGTCACCGAAGCGCTCGACCTGATCGCCTCCGGGCAGGCCGTGTGGACGCCTCAGGACACCTCACGGTCGAGCTTCTTCCACAAACGCTCGCTCGAGGACAGCCGGATCGACTGGAGCTGGCCCGCCGAAGCACTCGAACGCCTCGTCCGCGCCCAGTGCGACCCGTACCCGAACGCCTTCACCCACCACCGCGGGGAGCGCATCAGGATCGTCTCCGCCGCCGTCTCGGAAGGGCGTTACGGGGGTACCCCGGGGCGCATCTTCATTCGCGAGGGCGACGGGATCGTCATCGTCGCCGGGGCCGAGGCCCGGTCGGGGCGCCTGCCGGGGCTTGTGATCAGGCGGGTGCGGACCGAGGACGGTACCGAGCTCGCCGCCGCGGACTACTTCCGCACCATGGGGGGCTATCTCACTGCCCGGCCCTGAGTCCTGACACCCGCCGGAGCGCTTTCAGCGGGCGGCGATGTGTGGTGGCGGCCCACCGGGACCACCATCGGCGCCCCGCTGACCGGATCCTCACCGACGACGCAGCGCAGTCCGAAGACCTCCTCCACCGTGGAGGCGGTGATCACCTCGGCGGGTGTGCCCTCGCCGACGACGCGACCGCCCTTCATGGCGATGATGTGGTCGGCGTAGCGGCAGGCGTGGTTGAGGTCGTGCAGCACCATCACCACCGTGCGGCCCTGGTGGCGGTTGAGATCGGTGACGAGGTCGAGGACGTCGATCTGGTGGGCGAGGTCGAGATACGTGGTGGGCTCGTCGAGCAGCATCACGGGGGTGCCCTGGGCGACCGCCAAGGCGATCCAGGCGCGCTGGCGCTGCCCACCGGAGAGTTCGTCCACGGCGCGGTGTGCGAGCCCCGTCATCGATGTGGCGCGCAGCGCTTCGTCCACGGCACGCTCGTCGGCCTCGGACCACTGCCGCCACCAGGTCTGGTGGGGTGAACGGCCCCGCCCCACCAGGTCCATGACGGTCAGGCCCTCGGGGGCCACGGGCGACTGGGGCAGGATGCCGAGCCGCTGGGCGAGCACACGGGTCGGGATGGAGTGGACCGAGCGTCCGTCCAGGTGCACGGCTCCCGCCCTGGGCTTCAGCAGCCGGGCGAGGGCACGCAGCAGCGTGGACTTCCCGCAGGCGTTGGCGCCGACGATCACGGTGACGCGTCCCGGGGGGATCGCCACGTCGAGGCCGTCCACAACGATCCGTTCGTCGTAGGCGAGGCGCAGTCCCGAGGCCCGCAGGTCAGGTCCCGCCCCGGGCGGTGCGGCGTGCCCCTCCCCCGGATCCACGCCGGCCGGAGGCAGTCCGCCGGCTTCGGTGTGCTTCTCGTACGTCGATGACACGTTGTCAGCCTCCTGAGCCGGCGCGGTTGGCGCGGACGAGCAACCACAGCAGTACGGGTGCGCCGAGCACGCCGGTGACGATCCCGACCGGGAGTTCCGTACCGGGAATCGCCTTCCGGGCAGCCAGGTCGGACAGCAGCACGACGAAGGCACCCGTCAGCCCCGAGACGAGGGGCGGCGGATGGGCCGTGCCCGCGAGGCGCTGGGCGATCTGGGGGGCGGCGAGTGCGACGAAGGCCACGGGGCCGGCGGTCGCCGTGGCGAAGGCGACCAGGCCGACGGAGCACAGCAGTGCGGTCACGCGGACGGACTGCACCCGTGTGCCGAGGCCACGGGCCATGTCGTCGCCGAGTTGGAGGGTGCGCATCAGCCGTCCGAGCAGTACCGCCGCGGGCAGCAGCACCACCAGGGTGAGGGCGAGCGGGCCGATCTGCTGCCAGGTGCGGCCGTTGAGGTTGCCGACGAGCCAGCCGAGCGCGGCCTGGGCCTCGAACTGCCGGCCGCGCGCGAGGAGATAGTCCGTGGCACTGGTGCAGATCCAGGCCACGCCGACACCGACGAGGACGATCCGGTAGCCGGTGGTACCGCGCTTCCAGGCCAGCAGATACACCAGGAGCGCTGCGGTGAGCGCCCCGAGCAGCCCCAGGATCTGGGTCCCGGGACCGAGGTCCCAGCCGAGGACGATGCCGGCGACGACGGCGGTGCCGGCGCCCTGGGTGATACCCATCAGGTCGGGGCTCGCCAGCGGGTTGAGGGTCAGGGTCTGGAGCAGTGCGCCCGAGGCGCCGAACGCGATGCCGACGAGCAGGCCGGCCAGCACACGGGGCAGACGCAGTTCATGGACGATGAGCTCGGTGCCGGGGTCGCTGGTGCCCACCACGGCGCGCAGCACGTCGGGAAACGGGAGAGGGATGTCCCCGATGGTGAGCCCCACCCAGAACAGCGCGGCCGTGGCGGCGCCGAGCACGGCACAGACGACAAGCAGCCTGGGCCTCAGCACGCCGGAGACGGGTGGAACGGGGAGCCGGTAGGTGAACCGGCCCGGGGTGCGCACCAGGTGCTGGCGCGAAGCCGCGGTGTGTTCCCTGTCCGGGACCGGTGCGGTGTCGGTGGTCATGGGTCACAGCTCCGCGAGTCGGCGGCGGCGTACCATCGCGATGAAGAACGGTCCTCCGATGAAGGCGACCAGGACACCGGCCTGGATCTCGACCGGGCGGGCGATGAGCCGTCCGGCGATGTCGGCGGCCAGCAGCAGGGACGGGGCGAGGACCGCCGAGAGGGGCAGCAGCCAGCGGTGGTCGGGGCCGACTCCCGCGTACTGCGCGAGGATGCGGGCGATATGCGGGACGACAAGGCCGACGAAGACCACGGGGCCGATGACGGCGACGGCTCCGCCGGTGAGCAGGGTGACGGCCACGACCCCCTGGAGGCGGACCAGTCCGACCCCGAGCCCCAGGGACTTCGCGACGTCCTCGCCGAGGGCGAGGCTGTTGAGGCCACGCGCACAGGTGAGGGCGAGGATGCCGCCGGCCACCAGGAACGGCAGCACCCTCAGCAGCACCTGCTCGTTCTGGTCGGCCAGAGAACCCGCGGACCAGAAACGGTAGCGGTTGAGGGCGTCGGGGTCGGTGAGCGCGACGGCGCTGGTGAGGGAGAACAGCAGCGAGGTCACCGCCACACCGGCGAGGGCGAGCTTGACCGGGGTCGAGCCCGACCGTCCCAGTCCGCCGAGCAGGTAGACCAGGACGCTCGCGGCCAGCGCTCCGCCGAACGCGAACCAGATGTATCCGTAGACCGAGCCGAGCCCCAGCACCCCGACGCAGAGCACGACGGCGAATGCGGCACCGGCGCTCACCCCGAGGATGCCGGGGTCCGCGAGCGGATTGCGTGTCAGCGCCTGCATCAGAGCGCCCGACAGACCGAGCGCGGCTCCCGTCGCGAGGCCGAGGACGGTGCGCGGAAGGCGTACGGACCAGATCACGTCGGAGACACGGGAGTTGGGCGCGTCACCGAGGAGGGTGTCCCAGACCTGGTCGAGTGGGACGCTGAGGGCGCCGTACGCCATCGACAGGGCGCAGAGCGCGAGCAGCAGCGTGCCGGCGAGCAGGAGCAGCATGGCGGCGCGGGGGCCTTTTGCCGCCTGGACAGGGCCTATGGTCCCCACATCCACAACCTCCGGTCGTCCAGCGTCCGTTACAGGGCAAGTGTGGCCGGAACCCCCTCTCCGGGGAAGCCGTAGGCACCCTGTGAATTAGGTAACCCTTACCTTAGTATGGCGTCGATCCCCGGCCCAGTGCCGGGGACTCGACCTGCTCGGGGAGGGACGGCTACGTGTGCGGTTCCGAGGAAGCACTGGCCTACTGGCGACGGATTCTGACACCACTTCCGCAGGCGGTCGCACTCCCCACGGACCGGCCACCGGCCACGGACGACACGCGGGAACAGCGGACCAGCATGCTGGACGGGCTGCCCGATGCTCCCGACTCCGTGCTGCTCGCGGTGTTCCTGACGCTTCTGCACCGCTACGGCGGCGGGACAGATCTGACCGTGCTGTACGACGGGCTACCCCTGCGTGTGTCTCTCGAACACGCGCCCACTTTCGCGGAGTTCGAGCGCCAGGTCGAGCTGGCGCGGCAGGACGCGGAGGCACACCGGGTGCCGCTGGGCGTCCTCGTCGAGGAGTCGCACGCATGGGCGGTCGGGGAAGGCCGACTGGTCGTCCGCACCGCGTTCGGGACCGCAGAGCGCCCGGCCGGTGAGCCCCCGGAGCCTCTGGACCTGCTGCTCGAGGCACGGAAGGGTACGTTACGGGCGACGTGCACCACCGACCTGCTCGACGTCGCCGCCGTGCAGCGCGTGCTGCGTCACTACCGGACCTTGCTGGGCGATGCGCTGGTCCGGCCCGGGGTGCCCGTCGGTGCGCTGGATCTGATGGACGCGGACGAGTACCGGCAGGTCGTGGTCGACCGGAACACGACCGGACACTCGGTCCCTTCGGCCACCTGGCCCGTGATGTTCGCCGAGCAGGTGCGCCGCCGCCCCGGCGACGTCGCCCTGGTGCTGGAGCACGAGCAGCTGACCTATGCGGAACTGGACGAGCGGGCCTCCCGGCTCGCGCACGCCCTGGTGGCGCGTGGCGCGGGACCCGAGAGGATCGTCGCCCTCGCCCTGCCGCGTTCCGTGGACCTGTTCGTCGCCGAGATCGCCGTGCTGAAGTCCGGTGCCGCCTACCTCCCCATCGACCACGACTATCCGGCCGACCGCATCGCGTACATGCTCGGCGATGCCGCGCCTGTCTGCATGGTGACCACCGGGGAGGCCGCCCGAGAGCTGCCCGGGCGGGACGGGATGGCGCTGCTGGTGCTGGACGCGCCGGGAACCGCGGAGGAGCTGGCGGGGCACCCCGCACACGGCCCCACGGAAGAGGGCGATGGCGCTCCGTCGTCCGTGCTGAACGCCGCGTGTGTCATCTACACCTCGGGGTCCACCGGCCGCCCCAAGGGGGTCGTCCTCTCCCACAGCGGTGTGGCGAAGCTCGTCGCGACCCAGACCGAGCGGTTCGGCATCGGTCCGCACAGCCGGGTGCTGCAGTTCGCCTCGCCGAGTTTCGACGTCGCCTTCTGGGACCTGTGCCTCGGACTGCTCTCCGGTGGCCGCCTTGTCGTGGTCCCGGCGGAACGGCGGTTCCCCGGAGCTCCGTTGGCGGAATTCGCCCATGCGCACGGCATCACCTTCATGATCCTGCCGCCCGCCCTGCTCGCCGCGATGCCCGACGATGTGCGTCTGCCCGCGACCGCGACGCTGCTGGCGGGTACGGAGCGGGTGTCCCCCGAGCTGGTGGCCCGCTATGCCCGGGGCCGGATGATGTTCAACGCCTACGGTCCGACCGAGGCCACCACCAACTCCACGCTCGGGCTGTGCGATCCGGACATCGCGACCGGTTCCCTCGTGCCGATCGGGGTCCCCGACCCCGGTACCCGGGCGTATGTGCTGGACGCCTTCCTCCGGCCGGTGCCCTCCGGTGTCACGGGTGAGCTGTACCTCGGAGGCGCGGGTCTCGCCCGCGGGTACCTCGGCCGGTCCGGGCTGACCGCTGAGCGGTTTGTCGCCGATCCCTTCGGCGAACCGGGCGAACGGCTCTATCGCACGGGCGATCTGGTGCGCTGGAGGTCCGACGGAAGGCTGGAGTTCCTCGGGCGTACCGACACCCAGGTCAAGATCCGCGGCTTCCGCATCGAGCCTGGCGAGATCGAGTCCGTGCTGCGCCGTCATCCCGCCGTCTACCAGGTCACGGTGGTGGCCCGTGAGGACACCCCCGGTGACCGGCGTCTCGCCGCCTATGTCGTGCCGGCGCTCGACGGGGCCCGCGACGAGGACCAGGACGCCCTGGTCGAGGGGTGGAAGGAGCTGCACGAACTCTTCTACCGGGCAGCCGCTCCCGACGGAACGCGGGACGATTTCGCGGGCTGGAACAGCATGTACGACGGCCGGCCGATCCCCGTCGACGAGATGCGCGAGTGGCGCGCCGAGACCGTCCGGAGCATCCACGAGCTGGGACCGGTCCGGCGTGTGCTGGAGATCGGTGCGGGCAGCGGGCTGATCCTGTCCCGGCTGGCTCCCGGCTGCGAGAGCTACTGGGCGACCGACCTCTCGCAGGAGGCGGTCGCGGCCCTGCGCGCGCGCGTGGACGCCGACCCCGCGCTCGCCGGAAGGGTCGAGTTGCTCACCCGGCCCGCGCATGACGCGGAAGGACTGCCCTCCGGGCACTTCGACACGGTCGTCCTCAACTCGGTGGCGCAGTACTTCCCGAGTGCCGACTATCTCGTCGAGGTCCTGCGCGAGCTGGCTCCGCTGCTGGCTCCGGACGGCCGGATCTTCCTCGGGGACGTACGCAATCTGCGGCTGCTGCGCACACTGCGCGCGGCCGTGGAGACCCGGCGAGCCGGGCTGCACGGGGCCGGGGACGGCGACGGCGACAAGAGCGCGCTGCGCACCGCGGTCGAGCGGTCGGTGCGCTGGGAGGGCGAACTCCTCCTCGATCCCGACTTCTTCGCCACTCTCGACGGGTTCAGCACCGAGATCCGGCTGAAGCGCGCCACGCACCACAACGAGCTCAGCCGCTACCGGTACGACGTCGTCCTGCGCCCCGGGCGGCTGACCCGGAACACGCACCCGGAGCGGGAAGTCAGCTGGGCGGAGGCGGGGGATCTCACGGGGCTGGGCAGGCTCCTCGGTGAGCGCCCACCGCGTCTGCGTGTCACCGGTGTGCCCAACGCACGTCTCGCCGACGACCTCGCTGATCTGCGGGGGCTGGAGGGCAGCGGAGGCGCGGCCGCCCCCGGCGCGGATCCGGAGGACTTCCGCGTCCTGGCCGCGCACCACGGCTGCCGCACCGCCCTGACGTGGAACGGGAACGCCGACGACGGGGCGTTCGACGCGGTCTTCGTACCGGGAGGCGCGCCGGACGGTGCGATCGACGGGCTCTACCGCACCGCGGCCGCGTACCCGCGCGCCAACCGTCCGGCGCCGTTCCGTGACACGGGCGCCCTGATGCGGACGCTCCGCGTGCATGTCGCCGAGCGGCTACCGGACTTCATGGTGCCGTCCGCGTTCGTCCCCGTGCACGTCCTCCCGGTGACCCCCAGTGGCAAGATCGACGCCAGGGCGCTGCCGGTGCCGGACTACGCGGCCATGAGTTCCGGCCGCCCGCCACGCACGGCTCGGGAGCGGCTGCTGGCCCGGCTGTACGCGGAGGTGCTCGGGCTGGGGTCCGTCACCGCGGAGGACGACTTCCTCGCTCTCGGCGGCGACAGCATCACCGCGATCCAGCTGCTGATCAGGGCCAGAGAAGCCGGTGTACGGCTCACCCCGCGGGATGTGTTCCGGCACCGGACGGTCGAGGCACTCGCGACGGCGGCCGCGGTCCGTGCCGCAGCGCCGACGGCCTCCGAGGCAGCGTCACTCATGGAGCCGGACGCGGCCGAGCTCGCCGCCGTCCAGGGCGCGCACCCGCTCCCCGTCGAGGAGTTGCTCCCTCTCACCCCACTCCAGCAGGGGTTCTACTTCCACGCGCTGACCAGTGGACCGGATGGCGACCTGTACGTGGTCCAACAGGTCCTCGAGCTGGAGGGCCCGGTCCGCAGTGCGGAGCTGCGGAGGTCGGCGCAGCTGCTGCTGGACCGCCATGCACCGCTGCGGGCGGCATTCCGGCAGCGGTCGGACGGCTCACCCGTGCAACTCATCGCCCAGGATGTGGAGTTGCCGTGGCGAGAGGTCGACCTCTCCGCCGATGACGAGGAGGCCAGAGAGTCCCGGGGCCGGGCGGTGGCCGCCCAGGAGCGGGACGGCGGATTCGACCTGGCCGCACCTCCTCTGGTGCGCTGCGCACTGATCCGTCTCGGTGAGAGCCGCATGCGACTGCTTCTGACCTTCCATCACATCGTGGCCGATGGATGGTCGTTGCGGGTACTGCATCGTGAACTGATGGCGGCTTACGGCGTATCGGCCCCTTCGCTCGAACCGGTCACTCCGTACCGGGACTTCCTGCGGAGTCTCCGTGAGCGGGACGGGAACGCCGCGCGCGGGGCCTGGCGTGCCGCGCTCGCCGGGCTCGAGGAGCCGACCCGTCTGGTGGACGGCCCTTTCACGGGCGGCCCGGTGCGCCCGGCGCACGTCCGGATCGAGCTGCCCGAACGGACCACCGCGCGTCTCGGTGAGCGGGCACGAGCCTGCGGGGTGACCCTCGGGACGGTCCTGCAGGCCGCATGGGGGCTGCTGCTCGGGCGGCTCACCGGGCGCGACGACGTGGTGTTCGGCACCACCGTCTCGGGCCGTGACGGCGAGGTCGCCGGTATCGACAGGATGGTCGGCCTGTTCATCAACACCCTGCCGACACGACTGCGCTGGGCGCCGGGAGAGTCTCTGGAAGGCATCCTGGCCCGCCTCCAGGACGAGCAGGCACGGCTTCTCGACCACCAGCACCTGGGGCTGGCGGAGCTCCAGCGGCTCGCCGGGCACGCGGGCACGGGTGAACTCTTCGACACCCTGCTGGTGGTGGAGAACTACCCCGCGGCGGCGGATCTGAGGGACCCGTCGGGCAGCGTACGCATCACCGGCGACGAGTTCCACGACACCGTCCACTACCCGCTCGCCCTGGTGGCAAGGCCGGGGAAGCGTCTGGATCTGCGGCTCAAGTACCACGGAAGCAGGATCGGTTCCGATTCCGCACGTGCCATCGGCGACCGGCTGGTCCGTGTCCTGGAAGCGTTCGCCGGCGATCCGGCACGGCCCGCCGGCACCGTCGAACTCCTCTCGCCGGACGAGACGTTGCGTGCGCACCAGGACGGCGAGGAGCGTTCCGTACCGTCCACCACGCTGGCAGCCGCGTTCGCGGCGCAGGCTGGCCGCAGCCCCGAAGCCCTGGCCGTGGTCTACGAGGAGCAGCGCCTGACCTACGCCGAACTGGACGTCCGGGCGGAGGCGTTGGCCGTCCGGCTGAGGGGGCTCGGCGCCGGCCCGGGTGCTTTCGTCGCGGTCGCGGTACCCCGGTCACCGGAGCTGATGGTGGCCCTTGTCGGCGTGCTGAAGTCGGGGGCCGCGTACCTCCCGCTCGATCCGGACTACCCGTCCGACCGTGTGTCGCACATGCTCGACGATTCCGGCGCCACGACCGTACTGGCCCTGTCCGCGTCGGCGCATCTGCTGCCGGAGCGCACGGGCACGACGGTACTGCTGCTCGACGCCGCGGATGCCGGGCCGGAACCGGTCGCCGGGACCGCACACGGGAGAGTTGCGGCTGGACCCGACGACCCTGCCTATCTGATCTACACGTCCGGGTCGACGGGCCGCCCCAAGGGTGTGGTCGTCACGCACCGGGCCGTACTCAACCGGCTCGCCTGGATGCAGGGCGCCTACGGGCTGCGCGCCGACGACCGGGTGCTCCAGAAGACGCCCTCCAGCTTCGACGTGTCGGTGTGGGAGTTCTTCTGGCCCGTCATGGAGGGTGCCGCTGTCGTGCTCGCCCGGCCCGACGGCCATCGCGACCCCGCGTACCTCGCCGGGCTCGTCCAGCGGCAGCACATCACCACCATGCATTTCGTGCCGTCGATGCTCGAGGCGTTCCTGCGGTCGGACGAGGTCGCCGCCGCCCCTTCCTGGTCCCTTTCGCTGCGTCGGGTGTTCAGCAGCGGTGAGGTACTTCCGCGCGCCGCCGCGCACCGCTGGCACGCACGGACCGGGGTGCCGCTGCACAACCTCTACGGTCCCACCGAGGCAGCGGTCGATGTGACGTACCAGCCTTTCGATCCAGCGGAGGAAGGTGCGAGCGGCCCCAGCGTGCCCATCGGGCGGCCGGTGTGGAACACCGGTCTCCGGGTGCTCGACCTGTGCCTGCGGCCGGTGCCCGACGGGGTGCCGGGAGAGCTGTATCTGACCGGTGTCCAGCTCGCCCGCGGCTACCACGCCCGGCCCGCGCTGACCGCCGAGCGGTTCACGGCCGACCCCTTCGGACCGCCCGGCAGCCGGATGTACCGCACCGGCGATCTGGTGCGACGGCGCCCGGACGGTGTGGTCGAGTACCTCGGCCGCACCGACCGGCAGGTCAAGCTGCACGGCAACCGCGTCGAGCCGGGCGAGATCGAGGCCGCACTGGTACGCCTGCCCGGCGTGGACCAGGCCGCCGTGACCGTGCGGGACGGGGTACTCGTCGCCTATGCGGTCCCGTCGTCCGCCGCACCGCAGGACGACGACGGTTCCTACGTGACCGAGCTGCGAAATGCCCTGACGGGTCTTCTTCCCTCCGCCATGGTGCCCGGCGCGTGGGTGGTCCTCGATGCCCTGCCGCTCACCCCCAGCGGCAAGCTGGCCCGGGGCGCGCTGCCCGCGCCGAAGGCCGTGCGGGCGCCGGCACGTGCCCCACGCGACGAGCGGGAGCGGGCGCTGACGGAGATCTTCGCCGGGGTGCTGGGGGCACCGGAGGTCGGTGCCGACGACGACTTCTTCCTGCTCGGCGGTGACAGCATCAGTTCCATCGCCGTGTGCAGCCGGGCCCGTCGCGCGGGTCTGGCGATCGGCCCACGCGAGGTGTTCGAGCACCGCACGCCCGCGGCGCTCGCGGCGGCGGCCGCGAGCGTGCCGTTGGCGGAAGGGAACCGCCAGGTCCCGGCCGCCGCCGCGTTCCGTCTGACGGACGAGGAGCGGGAGCGGGTCGAACGGCTCGCCCCGGGGCGTGTCGAGGACGTGTGGCCACTCGCCCCGCTGCAAGAGGGCCTGTTCTTCCACTCGGCGTACGACGACGGTGTCCTGGACGTGTACACGGTCCATGAGTCCTTCGACTTCGCTGAAAAGGTGGACGCCGAGCGGCTGCGCAGCGCGGCCCGGACCCTGCTCGCCCGCCACCGGAGTCTGCGTGCCGGGTTCACGAGCGAGGGGCAGCGCAGACCCGTGCAGTTCCTCGTACGCGAGGTGGAGGTCCCTCTTGCCGAGGTGGACCTGGCTGGTGTGCCGCTTGACCGGCAAGAGCGGGAGCTGCGGGAGTTGATGGACCGGGAGCGGTCCCGGCGCTTCGATCTGTCACGTCCTCCGCTGCTGCGGATGCTGCTGATCCGGCGGGGTGACGGGTTGAGCGACCGGCTGGTGATCGGGCGACATCTGATCCTCTGGGACGGCTGGTCCGCCTGGCTGTTCCTCGACCAGTTGTTCGCGCTCTACGAGAACGGTGGCGACACCGCGGGCCTTGACCGCCCCGGCTCGTACCGGGACTACCTGACCTGGCTGGAGGGCCAGGACGAGGCACGGGCGACCAGTGCCTGGCGCGCCGCGCTGGCCGGACTCGAGGAACCCACGCTGCTGGTGCCCGCGGTGTCCGACCGCGGCCCCGACCCGGTGGTCCCGGAGCTCCTGGACGCCGTACTCGACGCGGACACCGCCGCGCGGCTGCGCACACTGGCACGCGGCCACGGGCTGACCCTCAACACCGTGCTCAACACCGTCTGGGGCCTGGTCCTGGCCAGTGCCACCGGCCGCAGCGATGTCGTCTTCGGCACCACGGTGGCCGGGCGGCCGAGCGAGGTGCCGGATGTGGAGCATGTCATCGGTCTCTTCCTCAACACCGTGCCCACACGCCTGGCCCTCGATCCGCGCGAGCCGGTCCTGGATCTGCTGCGCCGTGTGCAGGCCGAGCGGATGGACGTCATGCCCTACGAGTACCTGGGGCTCGGTGTGCTCCAGGCCGAGACGGGTCACCGCCGGCTGTTCGACACACTGTTCGTGCTGCGCAACGCCGACACGGAGGAACGGCTCGCCGCCCTGCGCGAGCGGTACGGCGCCACCGCCGTCGCCAACGTGGACGCCACCCACTACCCGGCCAACCTGATCGTCACGCCCGGTGAACGGATCCGGGTCACCCTGGCCCACCGTCCCGATCTGCTGGACCGGGACCGCGCGCAAGATCTGCTCGACCGGTTCGTGGTGCTGTCCGGCAGGCTGGTCGCGGCACCCGGGGCGCCGGTCGGGTCGCTTGATCCACTGCTCGCGTCCGAGGCCGCCGCGCTGGCACGGGCGGAGGCGTCGAACCGGCAGCCGGTGCCGCGGCGGAGCGTCGCGGCCATGCTGGCCGACCAGGCGGAGCGGACACCGGACGCGACGGCGCTGGTCTTCGGCGCCACGACGCTGACGTACGCCGAACTGGACGGGCGCTGCAACCGGTTGGCCCGGCTGCTCATCGCCCGCGGCGCCGGTCCCGAGAAGGTCGTCGCGCTCGGCCTGCCGCGCTCGACCGACATGGTCGTGGCGCTGTTCGCCGTGCTGCGCACCGGTGCCGCGTATCTGCCGCTCGAACTCGACCATCCCGCCGAGCGGTTGTCCCTGATGCTGGCCGACGCCCGCCCGCTGCTCCTGCTGTCGACGGCGACGGTGTCGCGGACCCTGGCGGACGGCACCCCGCGTGTGCTGCTCGACGATCCGGGGGTGGCCGCCGAACTGGCCCTGCTGCCGGACGGTGCCGTGCGGAGGTCGTTCAGCCTGGACCATCCGGCGTACGTGATCTACACATCGGGCTCCACGGGCCGCCCCAAGGGTGTGGTCACCCCCTATGTGGGACTGACGAACATGCAGCTCAACCACCAGAAGGAGATCTTCGCCCCGGCCGTCGCCGCTGCCGGTGGACGGCGGCTGCGCATCGCGCACACCGTGTCGTTCGCCTTCGACATGTCCTGGGAGGAGCTGCTGTGGCTCGTCGAAGGACACGAGGTGCACATCTGCGACGAGGAGCTGCGCCGTGACGCCATCGCGCTCGTGGCGTACTGCGAGGAGCACCGCGTCGACGTCGTGAACGTGACGCCGACGTACGCCCATCTGCTGTTCGAGGAGGGGCTGCTCGACGGCCACCGCCCACCTCTGGTGCTGCTCGGAGGGGAGGCGGTCACCGAAGCGGTGTGGAGCACGCTGCGGGACACCGAGGGGACCTACGGCTACAACCTCTACGGGCCCACCGAGTACACCATCAACACCCTGGGCGGCGGCACCGGGGACAGCGAGAGCCCGACCGTGGGCCGCCCGATCCGCGCCACCCGTGCCCGGATCCTCGACACCTGGCTGCGGCCGGTGCCGGACGGGGTGGCCGGTGAGCTGTACATCGCGGGCACGGGGCTCGCCCGCGGCTATCTCGGACGGCCCGGACTGACCGCCGAGCGGTTCGTGGCGGACCCGCACGGCAGGCCTGGGGAACGCCTGTACCGGACGGGTGACCTGGTGCGCAGGCGTGCGGACGGCAACATCGACTTCCTCGGGCGCACGGACGACCAGGTCAAGATCCGCGGCCACCGGGTGGAGCTGGGTGAGATCGAGACCGCTCTGGTGCGGCACCCCGGGGTGGCCCAGGCGGCCGTGGTCGCGCGGGACGACGAGTCCGCGCCCGGCACACGGCGGCTGGTGGGCTATGTCGTCCCGGCCGAACCGGGCGCCCGGGAGCGCGCGGCGGCGGAGCGTGAGCAGGTCGGCGAGTGGCGGGAGATCTACGCGGCCGAGTACACCGAGATCGGGACGGCGCTGTTCACCGAGGACTTCGCCGGCTGGGACAGCTCGTACGACGGCGCGCCGATCCCGCTGGAGCATATGCGCGAGTGGCGGGAGACGACGGTCCGGCGCATCCGCGAGCTACGGCCGCGCCATGTCCTGGAGATCGGGGTCGGCTCAGGTCTGCTGCTGTCCCGGCTCGCCCCTGACGTGGAGTCGTACTGGGCGACGGACTTCGCGGCGCCCGTCATCCGCAAGCTGGGTGAGGACCTCACGTCGGCTCCGGGGCTGGCGCGGAAGGTGGAACTGCGCTGCCAGGCGGCCGATGAGACGGCGGGTCTGCCGACGGGGTTCTTCGACACGGTCGTGATCAACTCAGTGGTGCAGTACTTCCCGAGCCTGGAGTACCTGCGCGGGGTGATCCGCGGCGCGATGGGACTGCTGGCGCCGGGCGGCACCCTGTTCCTGGGGGACATCCGCGATCTGCGGCAGGCGCGGGTGTTCCAGGCCGGTGTCCAGGCCGCGCGGGCGGCCGATCATCCCGCACCCGAAGTGCTGCGGCGGGCCGTCGACCGGGGCATCGCCCTGGAGAAGGAGCTGCTCGTCGATCCGGACTGGTTCACCACCCTGGGCGCCGGTGTGGAGGTGCGGACCAAGGACGGCAGACACCACAACGAACTGACGCGGTACCGCTACGACGTGGTCCTGTACGAGCCGTGCGACGACACGGCGGATGCGCTGCGGCTCGACGACGCCCCGGTGCTGGACTGGACCGGACACGGCGACCTCGCCGGCCTCGCCGCCCGTCTGGACGGGTCCCGGGAACGAGCGGACCGGTTGCGGGTGCACCGGGTGCCCGACCCCCGGACGGCGGCCGATCTCGCCATCCTGCGGGACGTGGATTTGGGGCCTCGGACCGGCCGAGCCGAAGCGGCTGGTGTGGAGCCCGACGAGCTGCGCGCCCTGGGCGAGCGGTACGGCTACCGTGCGCTGACCACCTGGGCGGATGAACCCGGCTTCTACGACGCCGTGTTCGTCCGGGGTACGGACCACGGGCGCACGGCGGGGCTCTACCGCCCGCACGGGGACCGCGGTCCGGCGCCGTACGCCAACTCCCCGGCCGCGAACCGGGGCAACGGCGCACTCGCGCGCCGGCTGCGCGAGGACCTGGGGCAGCGGCTCCCGAACTACATGGTGCCGGCGGCCTTCGTGGTCCTGCCCGCGCTTCCGATGAACGACAACGGCAAGCTGGACGTCCCGGCGCTGCCCGACGCCGAACCCGCAGTGGCCCTGTCGGAGGGACGCGGTCCGCGCACTCCGGTCGAAGAGGTGCTGTGCCGGCTTTTCGCGGAGGTGCTGAGTCTCCCCCGCACCGGCGCTGAGGACGACTTCTTCGATCTGGGCGGCCATTCGCTGCTGGCGACCCGGCTGATCAGCCGGGCCCGCACGGAGCTGGGTGCCGAGCTGGCGATCCGCGACCTGTTCGAGGCGCCCACACCCGAGGCGCTGGCACTGCGGGTGGAGCACAGTGCGGCGGCGCGTCCCGCCCGTCCCGTCCTGGAGCCCGCGGTGCGCCCCGAGCTGATTCCGCTGTCGGCGGCCCAGCGACGGCTCTGGCTGGTGGAGCGGATCACCGGAGACGGGGTCGCGTACAACTTCCCACTGGTGTTCAGGCTGAGGGGCGAGTTGGACCTGGAGGCTCTGCGGGCCGCCGCCCGTGATGTGATGAACCGTCACGAGTCCTTGCGTACGCGTTTCGTGGCTGTGGACGGCGAACCGCACCAGTGGATCGTCCCGGCCGGCGAGGCCGAGCCGGAGTTCCGCGTGGTGGACTGCCCGGAGGCCGAACTGGCGGCGCGGATCGCGGACGCGCAGCGCCGCCCCTTCGACCTGGGTGCGGACCTGCCCCTGCGGGTGGAGGTGCTGCGGCTGGGTCCGGAGGACCGGGTGGTGGCGCTGGTGCTGCACCACATCACCACCGATGAGTGGTCGGACCGGCCGTTCCTCACCGATCTGGACCACGCGTACCGGGCCCGGGCCGCAGGGCGGGAACCCGGCTGGACGCCGCTGCCGGTGCAGTACGCCGACTACACACTGTGGCAGGAGCGACTGCTCGCACAGGTCGGGGAGCACCAGTCGGCCTTCTGGGCACGCACGCTCGACGGGCTGCCCGAAGAGATCCCCCTGCCGCTGGACAGGCCGGGTGCGGCTCGCGTGACGGGCCGGGGCGCCATGGTGCGTACGACGTTGCCGGACGCTTCGGCGGCCGCCCTGAGGGAGCTGGCGGCCACCCATCACATCAGCATGTTCATGCTGTTCCAGGCAGCCGCGGCGGCCCTGCTGCACCGGCTCGGCGCGGGCGACGACATCCCGCTCGGCACACCGATCGCCGGACGCACCGACAGCGCGGTGGACGACCTCGTCGGGTTCTTCGTCAACACGCTCGTGCTGCGCACTGACGTCTCCGGTGACCCGGTCTTCGCGGAGCTGCTCGGCCGGGTCAGGGAGGCGGCGCTCGCCGCGTTCGAGCATCAGGACGTGCCGTTCGACCGGGTCGTGGAGACGGTGAATCCCGTCAGGGCCGCCGACCGCAATCCGCTGTTCCAGGTGATGCTCGGCTACCACCACCGGCCGGACGGGGATCCGGATCTGTTCGGGCTGCCCACCGAGTGGTCGGACATGGACACGGGCATGGCCAAGTTCGATCTGGACTTCACTGTGGTCGACCACGGTCCTGGCCGTGACATGGCCCTGCTGCTGGAGTACGCCACTGAGCTGACCGACGAGGAGACAGCGGCGGCTCTGCTCGTACGACTGGTCGGCCTCCTGGAGCAGGTCGCCGCCGACCCCGCGCGGCCCGTGAGCGGGCTGGTGGTGCTCACCGAAGAAGAGGAGTCGGCACAAGCGACGGCGTGGAACGCCACGGACCGGCCGGTGGAGACCCGTTCCGTACCGGAGATCCTGGACGACACGGTTCGTGCCACGCCGGACGCCCCGGCGCTGGACGCGGGCGGCGAGCGTCTCACCTTCCGTGCACTGGCCGCACGGGTCGACGCCGTGGCACGGCTGGTGCGGCGCCGGGGCGCGGTCCCCGAGGCGGTGGTGGGCCTCGCGCTGCCGAGGCACCTGATGGTGCCCGCGATCCTGGGGGTGCTCCGGGCGGGAGCCGCGTATCTTCCCCTCGATCCCGCCTACCCCACCGAGCGGCTGGAGTTCATGCTGCGCGACACGGGCGCGCTGTTCGTGCTGACCACCGAGGCCCTGGCTCCGGAACTCCCGGACGGTTGTGTACGCGTCCTGCTCGACGAGCCCGGTCACCCGGCGGACGACGCCCCGTTCACCGCCCCCGCCCCGTCCAACGCGGCCTATGTGATCTTCACTTCGGGCTCAACGGGCATCCCCAAGGGGGTCGTGTGCACCCACCGCGGACTCAGCAACCTGTTCGCGGCGCACCGCGACGGTCTCATCGCGTCCGCGGTACGGTCGGCAGGCCGTGATCGGCTGCGGGCCGTCCATACCGCGTCGTTCAGCTTCGACGCCTCCTGGGACCCGTTGCTGTGGCTGCTGGCCGGTCACGAAGTGCACATCGCCGACGAGGCCGCGATAGCGGATCCGGCCGCGCTGCCGGTCCTGCTGGGACGCGAGCGGATCGACTTTCTGGACGTCACTCCGACCTATCTCCGTGAGCTGGTCCACCATGGCTTCCTCTCCGACCCAGGGCAGGTGCCCGGGGTGGTCGTCGTGGGCGGTGAGGCCGTCCCGGACGGGCTGTGGGAGCGGCTGTGCGCGCTGCCCGACGTACAGGCGCACGACCTGTACGGGCCGACGGAGTGCACGGTGGACGCCTATGGGCGGCACGGCCGGGCTCCGGACGGCAGCGGTCCGTGGGCGGGCCCACTCGGCAATGTGCGCGCCCATGTCCTGGACAGCCGGCTGCGGCCGGCGCCCGTCGGGGTGGTCGGCGAACTGTATCTGGCCGGGCATGGACTGGCCCGTGGCTATCTGAACCGGCGGGGGCCGACGGCCGAGCGCTTCACGGCGGACCCCTTCGGTGCACCGGGCAGCCGGATGTACCGCACCGGTGACCTTGCCAGACGCCGCCGTGACGGTGCTCTGGAGTTCCTGGGGCGCGCCGATGCGCAGGTCAAACTGCACGGCTTCCGGATCGAGCCCGGTGAGGTCGAGGCGGTCATCAGCGGGTGCCCGGGGGTGGCGCTGGCCGCGGTGGTCGTGCGTGAGGACGACCCGGGCGTCCCGCGGCTGGTGGCGTATGTCGTGCCGGCCGGCGACCGTGTGCCGGATCCGGCAGGTATGCGCGAGCGTGTGGCGGCGGCCGTGCCCCCGCACATGGTGCCCGCCGCGTTCGTCACGGTGCCGCTGCTGCCGCGCACGGTGAGCGGAAAGCTCGACGAGAGGGCGCTCCCCGCACCGGACTTCGCCGCCGCGGGCGCCGCCCGCAGGCCCCGTTCGCCACGGGAAGAGCTGCTGTGCGAGGCGTTCGCCGCCGTACTCGACGTACCGGTGGTGGGCATCGACGACGACTTCTTCGCGCGGGGCGGGCACTCCCTGCTCGCCATGCGGCTGGTGTCCCGGATCCGTTCGGTGCTCGGTGCCGAGGTGTCCCTGCGTACCGTGTTCGACGTTCCGACGGTGGCGGGTCTCGCCGCACGGCTCGCCGATCCGGCATCGGGCGACCCGCACGGTCTTGGTGGCCGGCCGGCGCCGACCGTACGGCCGCGCCCGGAGCGGCTGCCGCTCTCCTCCGCGCAGCAGCGGCTGTGGGTGCTCCACCGCGTGGAGGGACCCAGCGCCACGTACAACATCCCCACCGCGTGGCGGCTTTCGGGCGACCTGGATCCGGGTGCCCTGCGGGCCGCCGTGCACGACCTTGCGGAGCGGCACGAGACGCTGCGGACGGTGTTCCCCGACGAGGGCGGCCGTGCCTACCAGCGGGTCCTGGACGCGGACGGGCTGCGCGTCCCGTTCGCGGTCGAGGACGTCTCCCCGGAGCGGCTGGCCGGTCGGCTCGCCGAGGCGGGGGCGTACGGATTCGAGCTGGACCGTGAACCTCCCCTGCGGGTCCATCTGTTCCGTACGGCTGCGCGTGAGTGGACGCTGCTCCTGCTGTTGCACCACATCGCGGGCGACGAGTGGTCGGAGCGTCCGCTGCACCGCGACCTGGCGCTCGCCTACGCCGCCCGGAAGGAGGGCCGTGCCCCAGGCTGGGCGCCGCTGCCCGTCCAGTACGCCGACTACACGCTGTGGCAACGGGATGTGCTGGGGGACGAGCGGGATCCCCGGAGTCTCGCGGCAGGTCAGATCGGCTACTGGCGAGCGGCCCTCGCCGGACTGCCCGAGGAACTGGCCCTGCCCACCGACCGGCCGCGTCCCCCCGAAGCGAGCCATCGCGGCGGCAGCGCGGACCTCTCGCTCGACGCCGGGCTGGCCGCGGATCTGCGGCGGCTGGCCCGTGAGAACGGCGTCAGCGTGTTCATGGTGATCCAGGCCGCGGTGGCGGCACTGCTCACCCGGCTGGGCGCGGGGCACGACATCCCCATCGGCAGTCCCATCTCCGGCCGCACGGACGACGCGCTGGAGGATCTGGTCGGGTTCTTCCTGAACACCCTGGTGCTGCGCACCGACACCTCGGGCGACCCGTCCTTCCGCGAACTGCTGGCCCGGGTGCGGACAACCGACCTGGCGGCCTTCGACCACCAGGACGTGCCGTTCGAGCGGCTGGTGGAGGCGGTCAACCCGGCCCGGTCACTCGCCCGCCATCCGCTGTTCCAGGTGATGGTGGTGTATCTCGCGGCGGGTGGGGACGAGACGGGGGTGCCGGCTCTGCCGGGGCTGCGTGTCCGGCGGGAGGACGTGGCACAGGGCTCGGCCAAGTTCGACCTCTCCTTCGACTTCGTCGAACGCGCCGACGGCACCGGGGTGGACGGCGTACTGGAGTACAGCACCGACCTGTTCGACCCCGCGACGGCCCGTTCCCTCGCAGAACGCTTGCCGCGCTTCCTGCGGGCGGTCGCCGCCGATCCGGGTACCCGCATCGGACAGGTCGAGATCCTGGGCACCGCCGAACGGCAAGCCCTGCACGGCGGCTGGCACAGCCGTACGCTCCCGGCCGCCCCCACCACCGTGCCCGCCCTGTTCGACGCCTGCGTACGAAGCTGGCCGGACGCACCCGCCGTGGCCTCCGACGGGATGGAGCTCAGCTACGCGGCGCTCGACGCCCGTGCCAACCGCCTGGCCCGCCTGCTGGTCGGGCTGGGCGCGGGTCCCGAGCGGATCGTGGCCCTGGCCCTGCCGCGTACCGTGCTGTTCATGGAGGCGGTCCTCGCGGTCCACAAGGCCGGTGCCGCGTATCTGCCGCTCGACCCCGACGCACCACTGGAGCGCACCGCACAGGTGCTGGGCGACGCCGGGCCGTTGCTCAGCCTCACCACCGGCGAACTGGCCGGTGCGTTGCCCCCCGGGGCGGCGGTGCTGGTGCTGGACGACCCGGGCACCGCCGAGCGGATCGCCTCGCTGGACGGCGGGGGGGTCGGCGACGCGGAGCGTACCGGTCCGCTGAGCCCGCACCATCCTGCGTATGTGATCTACACATCCGGCTCCACCGGCCGGCCCAAGGGCGTGGTGGTCACCCATGCCTCGTTGGGCCATCTCTTCCACAGCCATCGCGAGACGCTGTACGCACCGGCTGTCGCGGCGACCGGCCGGAGGCATCTGCGGGCGGGACACGCCTGGTCGTTCTTCTTCGACGCCTCCTGGCAGCCGCAGTTGTGGCTTCTGGACGGGCACTGCGTCCACATCGTGTCCGACGAGGTGCGGCGGGATCCCGAACTGCTCACCGCCGCGGTCCTCCGGCACGGCTTCGACTTCCTGGAGGTGACCCCGTCGTTCTTCGCGCAGATGGCGGAGAGCGGGCTGCTGACGGAGGACGGCGGTGTCTGTCCGCTCGGGGTCGTCGGCGTGGGCGGGGAAGCGGTGCCGCGTGCGTTGTGGCGGCGGCTCGCATCGCTGCGTGGCACCGAGGTGTTCAATCTGTACGGACCGACCGAGTCGACCGTCGACGCGCTGGTGGCACGGGTGGGCGACGGGGAACGCCCGCTCGTCGGGCGGCCGGTGGCGGGCACCCGGGCCTATGTGCTCGACGGCCTGCTGCGGCCGGTGCCCCCCGGTGTGACCGGCGAGCTCTACCTGGCGGGCGGCGGCCTCGCCCGCGGCTATCTGGGCAGCCCCGGGCTGACGGCCGAGCGCTTCGTGGCCGACCCGTTCGGCGCTGCGGGCTCACGGTTGTACCGCACCGGCGATCTGGCCCGCTGGACCGCCGAGGGGCGTGTCGACTTCCTCGGGCGCGCCGACGACCAGATCAAGATCCGCGGATTCCGTGTCGAACCGGCCGAGATCGAGTCGGCGCTGAGCAGGCATCCCGCGGTCGGCCAGGCCCTGGTGACGCTCCACCGGGAGAACGGGCGAGGACGTCTTGTGGCCTACGTGGTGCCCCTGGCGGGTGCGACCGTGGACGGCTCGGAGCTGCGGGCCCGTGTCGCCGCGCTGCTCCCGGAACACATGGTCCCGGCCGCCGTCGTGCCCCTCGACCGGTTCCCGGAGCTGGCGAACGGCAAGCTGGACCGGGGCGCCCTGCCGGCCCCCGACTTCTCGGCGCTGTCCTCGGGCCGCCCGCCACGCGACGCACGCGAGAAGGCGCTCTGCGCGGTGTTCGCGGGCCTCCTGGGTCTCGAACACGTGAGCGTGGACGCCGACTTCTTCGCGCTCGGCGGCGACAGCATCGTGGCGATGCAACTCGTCAGCCGGGCCCGCGCCGCGGGCGTGCGGATCAGTCCGCGGCTGGTCTTCCGGCACCGCACCGTGGCGGCCCTGAGCGCCGTCGCCGAGACGGTCGACGCCACCGCCGTCCGGTCCGCGGAGGACGGGACGGGCACCGTGTCACTCACGCCAGTGATGCACTGGCTGCGCGAACTGGGCGGTCCGATCGCGACGTACCACCAGGGCGCGCTCGTACGCACTCCGGCCGCTCTCGACCTGCCGGGTCTGACAGCGGTGCTCCAAGCCCTCGCCGACCGGCACGACATGCTGCGGGCCACGCTGAGGCGGCCGACGCACGAGAGCACCCGCGACTGGTCGATGCATGTCCCACCGCCCGGTGCCGTGGACGCCGGGGCGTGGATCGTCCGGGTGGATGTGTCCGGACTCGACGCCGGGTCGCTGGGCCGGGTCGTCCGTGAGCACGCGCTGGCGGCGCGCTCGCTGCTGGACCCGGACGCGGGGGTGATGGTCAGGGCGGTGTGGTTCGACGGAGGGGGTGTGCCGGGACGGCTGCTGCTGATGGCCCACCACCTGGTGGTGGACGGGGTGTCCTGGCGGGTGCTGCTGCCCGACCTCGCGGCGGCGTGGCGGGATGTGTCCGCGGGGCGGCCGGTGCGGCTCGACCCGGTCGAGACGTCGTTCGCACGGTGGTCCCGACTGCTGGCGGACCGGGCCATGGACCCGCGGTGCGAGGCTGAACTGGCCCTCTGGACGGAGGTGCTGGACGGCGGAGCGGCGGAGCCGTTCCCGCTGCTGCGCGAAGCGGAACCGGACCGCGACACCATCGCGACCGTGCGGGAGTTCGCCCTGCGGCTTCCCGCCGAGTACACGGGACCGCTGCTGTCGACGGTGCCCGCCCGCTTCAGGGCGGGCGTCAACGACGTCCTGCTGGCGGGGCTCGCCCTGGCGTTCGCCGACCGGCGGGGGCGCGCCGGGGGGTCGGACACCTCCGTGCTGGTGGACCTCGAAGCTCACGGCCGGGAGGAGGAGCTGGCCGGGGAGGGCGTCGACCTCTCCCGTACCGTGGGCTGGTTCACCAGTGTGTTCCCGGTGCGACTCGACATCGGGGCGGCCGATCCCGACGACGCGATGGCCGGCGGACCGGCCGCCGAAGAGGCGGTGCGCCGGGTCCGCGAGCATCTGGCGTCGCTGCCCTCGGGCGGGGTGGGCTTCGGACTGCTGCGGCATCTGAACCCGAAGACCCGTGAGGTCCTGGCAGACCACCCCGCGCCGCGTATCGAGTTCAACTACCTCGGCCGGTTCGGGGTCCCGGAGGAGACGGACTGGTCGTACGCCCCCGAGGAGGACGACGCGGACATCGGCCCCGGGCCCACGATGCGCCAGAGCCACGCGGTGGAGATCAACGTGGTCACCGAGGACCGGCCGGAGGGACCGGTGCTCGCAGCCCACTGGACCTACGCGGAAGGACTGCTGGCGCGCGAGACGGTCGAGGAACTGGCCGGGACCTGGTTCCGGGCGCTGCGAGGTCTGGTCAAATGGGCGAACGCGACAACGGACACGTCGGATACGAAGGCTGACACGCAGAGGAGGGGCAGCGCATGAGCAACCCGTTCGAAGATCCCGAAGGCACCTACCTGGTACTCGTCAACGACGAGAACCAGCACAGCCTGTGGCCCGATTTCGTGGACGTACCGGCCGGCTGGCGGAGCGTCCACGGCCCTGCCGCGCGGCAGGAGTGCCTGGACTACGTGGACACCCACTGGACCGATATGCGGCCCCGCAGCCTCGCTGAGGCGATGGACGGCTGACCTCCGGGTCAGCCGAACTCCCGCAGAAGGGAGCGGCGCCGGCCGCGGGCGCTCAAACCCCCCGGCCGGCACCGTTCCCGGTCTCGCGTCCGCGGTCAGGACGCGGGCTGCCCGACCTGCGTGCCCGGCTTTCCGTCGACGGCCGCCGAGAGCTGCGGTGACAGCCGCTCGATCACATACGGCAGGCTGAGCACCGAGACGAACGACGTGGCGTGGCCGTAGTCGCTCGACTCGTCCACGAAGACCTCGCGGCCCTCCCGCACCACCTTCAGGTTCTTGTACGAAGCATCAGCGTGCAGCTTCGCCGTGTCCTTGGCCGGGTCGCCGACGATCCACACGATCGCGTCCTGGTCGAGCAGATCGGTGCGTTCCTTGCTGATGTTCGCACCGAACTGGTCGCCGATCGCCTTGTCGAGGCCGCCGGGCAGGGTGAGTCCAAGACCGGTGAGGATGCGTGAACGCGGGTCCTGGCTGCCGAACACGAACATGCCCTCGTAGGGTGTGGCCATCACGGCGGAGGCACCCTTGAACTCGGGGTGCTCCTGGGCCTCGGCGGCGATCTCGCCCTCGGTGGACTCAACGGCCTTCACGGCTTCCGCCTCCTTGCCGAGAGCGCGTCCGATGGTCTTCGTCTGTTCCTGCCAGGGAATCCCGTAGTCGTTGTACTCCTTCGGCTGGGCGACCACGGGGGCGAACGCGGACAGCGACCGGTACTGCTCCTTGGTCAGTCCGCCGTACAGGGCGAGGATCAGGTCCGGCCTGAGTGCGGCGATCTTCTCCACCTGAGGTCCCGTGCCGGTGTCCTTGAGCACCGTCGGGGTCCGGCCACCGGACAGTTCGTCCCGTGCCCAGGGCCCGATGGCGCCCTCGTATCCCCCGAGCCATTCGGTGGTGCCGACCGGCACCTTGCCCAGGGCGAGCACCGCGTCCTGGTCGGTGAGGCCCACGGTGACGATCCGCTTGGGCTCGGCTGTGATGGTGGTGCTGCCGTACTTGTGCGTGAGGGTGACCGGGAACGCGGATTTTCCGGAGGAGGCAGTCGCCCCGGATTTGGCACTGGGTGTGCCGGGGTCCGAGCCGTCACCGCACGCGGTGGCGGTGAGCAGCAGCAGGGCGGAGGTGAGCGCGGCGGCGAGCCGTGGAGCGCTGCGGATACGGGGCATGGGTGTCGGGTCCTCCGTGTCGGGCTCCGGTGGAGCGCGTGGTGCGGGGGGTGGCGGTCTAGGAGTCGGGCTCGCGGCTGTCCGACCATGCCTTCCAGAGCGCCGCGTAGGCACCGTGGGCGGCGCGGAGTGTGTCGTGGGTGCCGGTCTCGACGATGCGTCCGCGGTCCATGACGACGATGCGGTCGGCGGCCGTGGCCTGGCTGAGGCGGTGGGCGACGATCAGTGCGGTGCGGCCGTCCACGGCGCGGGCGACCGCCTTCTCCAGGGCGCGTGCTCCGGCGCTGCCCGCCTCGGCCGTGGCCTCGTCGAGGATCACCAGGGGCGGGTCGGCGAGGATGAGCCGGGCAAGAGAGAGTGCCTGTGTCTGAGCGCCGCTGAGCCGGTGTCCGGCGTCGCCGACCACGGTGGCGAGGCCGTCGGGCAGTGCTTCCGCCCAGTCGAGCGCGTCGACCCGGTCGAGCGCGGCGCGCAGTTCCTCCTCGGTGGCGTCGGACCTGGCGAGGCGCAGGTCATCGGCGAGCGGCCCGGCGAAGACATGGGTCTCCTGGGTGATCAGGGCGATGGTGCGGCCCGCTGCCGCGGGGCCGAGCTCAGTCGGGGGCACCCCGCCCACCAGGACGGCTCCCGCCGTGGGTGGCTGGATCCCGGCGACCAGTCGGGCCAGGGTGGTCTTGCCCGCTCCGCTGGCACCGACGAGCGCGACCCGTTCGCCCCGACTGATCGTCAGTTCGATGTCATGGAGGACCGGATGGCCCGGGCGGTAGGCGTGGCTGAGACCGCGGACGGTGACGTCGGTTCCTGCGGCCGGGTCGGTGTACGGCGAGATGCGCGGTGGCGGGTGGTCGGTGACTCCGACGAGACGGGCGAGGCTCGCGGTGGCCGACTGGGCGTCGTCGAGCAGGACGAGAGCCGAGTTCACCGGGGTGAAGAGGCTGTGGAAGTAGAGGGCGGCGGCGGTCGCCGTGCCCATGCTGGCCGCGCCCTGGCTGACCAGCCAGTAGCCGGTGACCAGCACGGCGGCCAGTCCCAGGTACTCGGCGATGTGCAGCCTGCTGTAGAAGCCCAGCACCAGCCGGACGCCTCGCATCGTCAACCGCAGCACGGACCGGGACCGTTCGGCGACGAGCCGGGTGTGCTCACGCTCCAGCCGGTACGCGCGCACGGTCGGGCTCGCGCCGACGGTGTCGAGCAGTTGCTGCTGCTGGGCGCTGGCCGCCACCCGCTGCTGGGCGTACAGCGGGACGGCACGCGTCACGTACCAGCGTGCGGTGTGCGCCTGCACGGGGACGGCGATGAGGGCGGCGAGCAGGAACCGCCAGTCGAGCAGGGCCAGCGCCCCGAGGGTCAGCACGATGGCGAGGAGTGAACGGACCAGCTCGGGCAGGGCGTTGCGCACGGCTTCGGCGATCAGGGACACATCGGCGGTGACGCGGGCGGTCAGATCGCCTGCCCCGGCCTTCTCGACCCGGTCCAGCGGCAGCCCCAGCGCCTTTTCCACGAACTGTTCACGCAGCCGGGCCAGAGTCGTCTCACCCAGCCGGGAGACCAGGGACAGTCCCAGCCCGGTGGTGACGCCCTGGACCACGGCGACGGCGACGAGCAGTGCGGCGGTCGTGGTGACAGTGTGGGCGGAGCCGTGGCCGACGGCCAGGTCGACGACCCTGCCGAGCAGCGGTTGGACGAGCAGTCCGACGGCAGTGGCCGCGACCATGACGGTGCCGGCGGTGAGGACTAAGCGACGCTGCGGGCGGAGCAGTCGTGCCACCACTGCTCGGGTCCGGGCGGGGCTCGCCACGGGCAGCAGGTGGTCGGCGTTGCCTCGGCGCCCGGCCGGAGGTGCGGTCATGTGAGCACCGCCGTACGGTAGCCGGTGTGATCATGGAGCAACGCCCCGTGCTCACCGGAGACATGGACGCTGCCCTCGTGGAGGAGCACGACGCGGTCGGTCACGGCGAGGAGTGCGGGGCTGCTGGTCACGAGCAGGGTGGTCCGGCCCCTGCGGATGTCCCTGATGCCCGCGGCGATCCGCACTTCGGTGACGGCGTCCACGGCGGTGGCGGGCTCGTGGAGCACGAGCACGGGCGGATCGGCGACCAACGCCCGGGCCAGGGCGACCCTTTGGCGCTGTCCTCCGGAGAGGGAGCGTCCCCGCGCGCTGACCATGGTGTCGGCACCTTCGGGGAGGGCGCGGACGACCTCGTCCGCAGCGGATGCGAGCAGCGCGGCTGCGATGTCCGGCCGGACGCGTCGGTCCGCGGCACGGGGGTCGGGGGCCGCGGCGGTGACGTTGTCGAGCAGGGTCCCCTCGAACAGGTCGGCATCGTGCTCGGCGACGAGGATCGCCCGGCGCACCTCGGCGAGGTCCAGGGTGGTCAGTGCCCGCCCGTCCAGTTCGACCGCGCCGCTGTCCGGGTCGGCTCTGCGGCCCAGGCAGTGCAGCAGTGCCGTCGCCTCGGCGGGATCCGTGACCACCACGCCCACGGTCTCGCCGGGCGCGATGTCGGCGTCCACGGATCGCAGCGGCCCGTACGCGAGGCGGCGCAGGCTCAGTCGGCCCTCGGCGTGCGGCACGGCGGCGGCCTGCATGGGGCCCGGGACCACCGGGGGTACGGCGTGGTCCGCTGCCAGGACCCCGGCGATGCGGGTGGCCGACGCACGGCCCTGCGCCAGTTCGGCGTTGACCCAGGGGAACTCGGAGAGCGGACCGATGAGATACAGGGCGAGTGCGACGCATGAGACGAGCTCGCCCGGACCGATGTCACCCTGCACGGCGAGCCGCCCGCCGACGAGGGCCACCACGGCGATGAAGGCACCGGTGAGGCTGGTGACGACCCCGTGCTGCCAGGCTTCGGCGCGGGCCGCCCGCAGGGTGGCGGACAGGGAGTCCCGGCTGATGCGCCGGTAGCGGGCCACGGCGGCCGACTCGGCCCCGATGCCCTTGAGCACACGGAGTCCGCTCACAAGGTCCGCCGCGACGCCCGAGGCGCGAGCGGCGCGTTCCTGTTCGGTCTCGCTGCGCCGCTCCAGGGGTTTGCTCAGCAGGTGCCCGGCCCACAGCAGCAGCGGGGCACCGAGCAGGACGAGCAGCCCCAGAGCGAGGGACACCCGCAGCAGCGCCACGGCGCCGACCGCGAGGCCGACGAGGGCCCCGATGCCGACGATGAGGGCCATGGTGACGGCGCCGACGCGCTTGGCGTCCTCCGTGGCGGTGTTCGCGAGCTCACCGGGCAACCGCCCGTCATCGGCCCCGCCTTCGGGGGCGAGGACCCGGCCGACCACCTCGGTCCTGAGCAGGTGCGCGGCGGTCACGGCCGCGCGCTCACCGGCTCGGGCGCCGTATCGGAAGCTGAAGGACAGCCCGACGTAGACGGCGCCGAGTACACCCAGCCAGAGCAGCATGCCCGTGGGGTCGCCTTCGACGACGCCCCGTTCGATGACCAGACCGATGAGGACGGGCACAAGCGCCTCGCCACCCTGGTGACAGGCACCGAGCAGCGCCCCGAGCGCGACATCACGACGCTGGCCGCCGACCGCTCGCCGGAGCACGCCGTGTCCAGAGAGATCCGCCTTCCCCACGCATCCCTCCGGGTCCGGTTTGCAGGGCGCAGGAGTTCATCAACTTAGGTGAGCCTAACCAGCTTTGCGCGTCATGGCTACCCCCGGAAAGAGGGGTGTGGACCGGATGAGGTGGGGGCCCGGTCGTGGATCCGTGCCCCGCGCCGGTCCGTTCAGGAGCGGCTGCCGGCAGAGGCCGGGCCGCTCCCCGTCAGCGGTTCGAGCGGCGCCCCTCACCGGCAGTTCGCGGTACGGCAAGGGGACACGGCACCGAGTACAGGGCGGCAGCACGGGGCGCGGCGCGGATGATCGCGGCGACCCGGTCGTACGGCACACCGGCCACGGGCGGGAGCTGCCGGTCGTTCGAGGGTCCGGTCATGGGTGCCCGGCACGGCGCCCGTGCGTGTGATGACGGCGGTCATGGCGAACCTGTGCGAGCAGCAGCTCGACCTGTTCGCAGATCCCGGACGGGCCGCCCACCGGAGCGGGGAAGGGGAGGCGGACGTCCTGGTGCCCGCGGGGGTACTCGCAGCGCAGTGTGAGTCCGTAGCGGTCCAAGGCAAGCGGGTGGATCCGAACAGCGCATCGCAGCACCTGCGGATCGGCGAGACGGCTGAGCTCGGTGACCACATCGTGGTGATCGTGGGCGAGGTGGCACAGCAGTGCCGCTTCCTGAGCGGCCAGGGGGTCGGCCTGCGCAAGCACCAGCTCGTCGAGGCCGACCGCCTCGGCGCCGGCGTCCGTGTCGATGGTGGCGCGGGCCGCGTCGAGTCGGAGCACGAGGGTGTCGGGGGACGACTGGATGTCGGCGGGTGTGAGCCAGCCGGAGAGCGTGACCCTGGCCCGGACCCGGTCGCGCACCGCGACCGGCGCGATGTCCGTGAATTGCGCGAGACCGGCGAACACACCGCGCGGCGCGCATACGGCCTCGGCGGCGAGAGGGCTGTCCGCGGGCGCGTGGAGCCGCAACCGGCCCTTGCCGTCCACGGTGTGCATGGCCGTCAGCTCATAGGTGGCGCCGTCCGTCGTCAGACTCAGGGAAGCGGACGCGAGCACGACCGAACGGATCCGCTCCGCGGCGGTGGGCTCGTCCACGCGAGCATCTGCGAGAGCCATGCACACTCCTTAGGTTAGGCTTACCTAAGATAGCAGCTCACTCTCTCGCGGGGAACGCCCGTCACCCGTACGGGTCGGCCAGGCGCGCGTCGGCGGGCCGGCGATCAGAACAGCGCCCCGGAGCCCGTCCGGGAAGGCAGCTCCTGCTCGGTCCACACCGTCTTCCCTTCCCGGGCGTGCCGGGTGCCCCAGCGTGCGGTGAGCTGGGCGATGAGCATCAGCCCACGGCCGCCTTCGTCGGTGCTGCGGGCGCGGCGCAGGTGCGGTGAAGTGCTACTGGGGTCCGAGACCTCGCAGATGAGCCGGTGGAGATGGATCAGCCGCAACGTCACGGGATCGCCGGCGTACCGGTAGGCGTTGGTCACGAGCTCACTGACGATCAGCTCGGTCGTGAAGATCAGCTCCTCCAGCCCCCACTCGACGAGCTGCCGCTCCGTCAGTCCACGGGCCTTGGCGGGTGCGGTGGGTTCCGCCGGCAGCACCCAGGTGGCGACCCGGGACGGGTCCAGTGTCCGGGTCCGTGCCAGAAGGAGGGCCACATCGTCGGCAGGCCGTACGGGCAGCAGCGAGTCGACGATCGTCTGGCAGGTCTCGTCCAGCGGCCCGGGCGGACCCGAGAGCGCGTCGCAGAGCCTCGTGAGCCCGTCGTCGACGTCATGCCGAGGGCCGTCGATCAGTCCGTTGGTGTACAGGGCCAGCGTGCTGTTCTCCGGCAGCTCCAGGTCCACGGACTCGAACGGCAGGCCGCCGAGTCCCAGCGGCGGACCGGCCGGGAGTTCGGGCAGGCTCGCCTGTCCGTCCGGAGTGAGCACCACCGGAGGCGGGTGGCCCGCGCGGGCCAGTGTGCAGAGCTTCGAGACCGGGTTGTACACGGCGTAGAGACACGTGGCGCCGACGACCTGTTCGCTGGCGACGCCCTGGTCCCAGGCTTCGTGTTCCACGGCGAGCCGGGTGACCAGGTCGTCGAGGTGGGAGAGGACCTCGTCGGGCTCGAGATCCAGATCGGCCAGGGTGTGGACGGCCGTGCGCAGGCGCCCCATCGTCGCTGCGGCGTTGATGCCGTGGCCGACCACGTCCCCGACGACGAGCGCCACCCGGGCACCGGAGAGGGGAATCACGTCGAACCAGTCCCCTCCGACCCCGGCCGCTCCGCCGGCCGGGAGATACCGGTGCGCGACGGCGACCGCCGGGTGCAGCGGGAATTCTCCGGGCAGCAGACGGCGTTGCAGGGCGAGCGCCGTACGGTGCTGCTGTGTGTAGCGGCGGGCGTTGTCGATGGAGACGGCGGCAAGTGCGGCGAACTCGCCGGCCAGCGTGAGGTCGTCCTCCTCGAAGGGCTCGGCCACCGCGTAGCGCCACAGGCACACCAGCCCGAGGACCAGACCGCGGGCGGTCAGCGGCACGACCATCAGGGAGTGGGCACCCAGCTTCCGGGCGTGGGCCGCCTGCTCCGGGTCGAGCCCGGACGCGGGTGCCTCGGGGTCGAACTCGGCGACCAGGACGGGACGCCTGGTGAGCAGGGACCTCGCCTGGGGGGCGTCGGGCGGGAACGTCCTCAGCGTGCCCACCGGATACATCACCCGCTCCGGGTAGGGCGCGGTCGACTTCAGCGCCGACCTAACCAGGAGCCCCTCTCCCCCGGGCAGCGGTTCCTCGCCCAGGTCGACGGCCTGGAGCAGGTCGACGGTCACACAGTCGGCGAGCCCGGGCACGGCCGCGTCCACCAGTTCCTGCGCGGTGGTCTCCACATCGAGAGTGGTGCCGATCTTCTTGCTGGCCCGGTTGAGCATCGCCAGTCTGCGCCGCGCCCGGTGCCGGTCGGTGACGTCCTCGACGAGCAGCGCCACGCCCATCGTCCCGCCCGACGCGTCGTCCAGCCGGAACGCGGAGGCCGAGACGAACCGCTCCCCCGCCTCGCCCCGCAACCGGCCGGGCTGCTCGGTGAAGATCATCGGGGCCCCGGTCTCCAGCACCTGCCGCAACCGCGCCTCGATCGTCTCCGCGTCCTCACGTACCAGGAAGTCGCCGATGCGGTGGCCGCGTGCCTGATCGGGGGTGATCCCGCCGATACCGGCGATCGCGCGGTTGATCCTGAGGATGACCAGGGACGGATCGTGGATGGTCAGACCGATCGGCGACTGCCGGAAGAGACCGTCCATCACCCTCCGGTCGAGCTCCCACTGGGCGACCTCCTGTGCGGGGGCACCGACCAGAAACCACTCGTCCGCACCGGTGCTCCGGGTCAGCCGTCGGACGCGCAGGCCGAAGTGCTGACGCACGCCATGGCGGTCCCGCACCGGCAGGAATCCGAACCAGCCGTTGTCCCTGCGGCATACCGCGGTGGCCTCCCTCACAAGGCCGCGGTCCTGCGGGTCGACGAGCAGCTCCGCCGCAGACCGGCCGTAGACCTCGTCAGGGGTGTAGCCGAGCAGTGCGCGTGCCCGTTCACTCCAGCCGGTCACCAATCCCTGCTCATCCAGCACCACAGAGGCGGCGCGACCCATGGAGAAGGGGTCCTCCGGGCTCTCGCTGATCAGGGGCACGGATCCGGTCATCACTCTCATGCTCCACCGGGTCCGTTGGATATGCATGCGGAAGGCGATCTTTACCGCGTGGCCGCATTCCGGAGCCCCGCCGACGGGGCGGGTGTGCCCGATGGAACCCGGACGGCCCGGGAGGCGTCTGTCACCGTGACCGGGTGGGTCGGCCCGCCCTTCAGGTGAGAGGAACCGGGGACGACGTGGTGAGCGACAAGGCCCGAAAGCTGTTCGGGGCGCTGGATCTCGATGCGAACGGCACCCTGACCCGCGAAGAGGTGATCACCGCCCTGCGGACGAAGGGACCGCAGCTCGCCGCGTCGGGTGATCTGCCCTTCTGGGGGCTCGGTGACCCCGACGCGTCATCGGCGCTGTTCGACGCCGCCGACCAGAACGGGGACGCGGTACTGACCCTGGAGGAGTTCGCAGCGGTGGTGGACCGCCGCTTCGGCTGGCGCTGACCGGCGCTGACCGGAATCCCACGCATCAGTCACGGCCCGGGGCCTGCGGCCCCTGCTCCCCCACGGCCTCCGGGGATCGCACCGCGAGGGCCGCGATGTCGTCACCGAGTCGTCCTCCGCCGTACCGCAGCAGATCGCCGTGCAGCCGGTCGAGCAGCTCACGGGGCCGCAACGGACCCTGCTGCCGCAGCCAGTCCGTCAGTGGGAAGAACTCACCCGTCCGGTCGCGGGCCTCCGTCACCCCGTCGGTGTAGAGCAGCAGCTGGTCGCCCGGCGCGAAGGGCGCGGTGTCGACGACATAGTGGTCGCCGATGAGTGCCGCGAGATTGAGCGGCGGCGACGGGGTGGTGGGGGCCAGGACGCGGACCTCACTGTTGTGGACCAGCAGGGGCGGTGGGTGTCCGCAGTTGAGCAGCCTCATATGGTTACGGGCCGGCGAGATCTCGGCGATGATCGCGGTGGCGAAACGCTCGGGAAGGTCCTGGCCCGGGAAGGCGGCGCTGTAGCGCATGATGCTGGTCTCCAGCCGGTGGACGATGCCCGTCACGTCGGGTTCGTCGTACGCGGCCTCTCTGAAGCAACTGATCACCGCCGAGGCCGCCCCCACCGCGGACAGGCCCTTGCCCCGGACGTCGCCGATGAGCAGCCGGATGCCGTACGGCGTGTCGGCCGCCTCGTAGAAATCACCGCCGATGCGGGCCTGCTGCTGGGCCGCCAGGTACAGCGACTCGATCTCGACGCCCTCGATCCGGTGCGGCACGGGGCGCAGCAGCACCTTCTGGGCCGCATCGGCGACAAGCCGGATGTGGAAGAGCACCTCCTCGCGCTGGAGCCGGACATGGCTCGCGTACGCGGCCGCGAGCGTGACCGCCACGATGGCGGCCGATGTGTACTCGGTGCCCAGGTCGGCGTAGAAGAAGCCGAGAGTGATCATGATGAGAAGGCAGCCCGCGCCCAGCAGAAGAGTGGGGATCACCGGCCACATCGCGGCGGCGAGTGCGGGTGCGGCGGGCAGCAGGCGGCTGAGGGCGATCTCCCTCGGCGTGGCGAACGCGAAGCCGGCGATGACGATGGTCAGGGCCAGCGGTGACAGCTGAGCGGCTTGCCAGCGGCCAGCGTAAGAGAGACGACGGCCTCGCAGCGGTCCGGGCGCTATCACGTAAGGCATCATATCGCCGCAAAGCCATCCACAAGATCTCATGGGCGGCCGCCTGGCATCGACGACGCTGGCCCACTCCGCCTCCCCGGCGATTCCGCGGCGCGTCTGCGGCCTTGCGTTCCCGTGGGGCGGTAGGGGTGGCGGTGGGGCTTACAGCGGGAAGTGGGAGTTGGGTCATGGCGATGGTCGGGCTGTTCTGGGTCACGCCGGACGGGATGTACGTGGGCTCGCCGCCCGCCGCCGACGGGGGCTGCGTCAGGCTGACGACCGAGGGCGTCGAGGCCGTCGACACCGAGCGGTCCCGGATGTGGGCGTGGGACGGACTGCGTTCCGCGGTCGTCGCCGAGGTGCCCACGGGGGAGCCGTCGGGCCGGGCCGCGAAGCTCATCGGGTCGGTGGTCTCGGCCACCGTCGGCGCGTTTCTCGGCGGGGGCCCGCCCGCGATGGCGCTGCGGCTGGAGACGGAGCACGGGCCGGAGGAGCTGACCGTGTACGCGGCGGCCGCCGGAGGGTACGGCGTCGAAGAGGTGTCGCTCTCGCAGGAGCTGCTCGCCCGCTTCGTGGCCGGAACCGCGGATCCGCGTGCGGCTGAGGCATGGGGTCGTGAGCACGGTCCGAAGGGCACGCCGAAACCGTCCGAGCGTGCGGCGCTGCTGCGATCGTGGGCGCGGGCATGAGCCCGGGGGCGCCCCCGCCGCGCCCAGGTGGTGGCGGGACGCTCGCACAGGCCCTGCCCCCCGCGGGCCCGTTCCGGGGCTAACCGCTCACCGGCAGTCCGGCCGACTCCTTGATCCGCTTCATGATGATCTGCGAGTTGACCTCGGTGACGCCTGACAGCGCGGTCAGCTTCTCGATCCACAGGCGCTCATAGGCACGCAGGTCCGCCACGGCGATGCGCAGAAGACAGCCGGGGCTGCCGAACAGCCGGTAGGCCTCGATGACATCGGGGATGTCGTCGAGCGCCGCCTCGAACGCCTCGACCGCCTCACGGTCGCGCTTCACCTCGATGGAGACGAGCACCTCGAAGCTCCGCCCCACCGCTTCGGGGTCGATGATCGCCCGATAACCCCGGATCACTCCGTCCTGTTCCAGTTGACGGACACGGCGCATGCAGGGGGAAGGGGTCAGGCCGACCCTCTGCGCCAGTTCCTGGTTGCTCAGCCGGCCGTCACTCTGAAGCTCACGCAAGATTGCGCGATCAATCTCATCCATGACGCAATTATCCACTAGAACCTCTCGCCATCCGTGCTGAAAATGGCAATCGATTTGCGCGATATGCCTTCTATCATTGCGCTGTATCGGCAGGCGAACACCAATCGAACTGAGAACAGGAGCCCACACAGTGCGCAGGATCGTCGTCATCAGCACCGGAGGGACGATAGCCAGCCGCCGGCAGGGCCCTGGGTTCGTCGCGAACGCCCAGGGACACGAGGTCATGGCGACCGCCCCGGTGCCCGACGGTGTGTCCGTCGAAGTGGTCGACCTGTTCCGGGTCAACAGCCCGCGTCTCACCACGGCCCACCAGCTCACACTGCTGCACACCGTGCACGAGGTGCTCTCCGACCCCGGAGTGGACGGCATCGTCGTCACACACGGCACCGACACGCTCGAGGAGTCGGCGTTCCTGGTCGACCTCCACCATGACGACGCCCGCCCGGTGGTCTTCACCGGTGCCCAGCTCCCCCTCGAGGCAGCGGACGGCGACGGCCCGGGGAACCTTCACGATGCCCTGCTGACCGCCGCGACAGTGCGCGGTCTCGGCGTACTCGTCGTCTTCGCCGGCAAGGTCCACTCCGCCCGCGGCACGGTGAAGACGGAGACACTGGTGGCCGACGCCTTCGCCGACCCGTCCGGCGCGCCCCTGGGAGCCATGGGTTTCGGCCGGGTCGCCGTCGAACGGCGCCCCGCGCGCCCGGCCGCGCTCGGTCTGCCCGCCATGCCCGGCATCCCGCCCCGCGTCGACATGGTGATGCACCACGCCGGCGCCGACGCACTGCTGTTCGACGCGGCCCTGGACGCCGGGGCCCAGGGGATCGTCCTGGTCGCCACCGGCGCCGGCAATGCCACTCCCGAGTTCGTCGAAGCGGTCGCCTCCGCCGCCTCCCGGGGCGTGCTCGTCGCTCTGACCACGCGGGTGGCGTCCGGGCCCGTCACCGAGATCTACACCCAGGGTGGCGCGGTCGACCTCGTCGCCGCCGGGGCCGTACCGACCGGCACCCTGCGTGCGGGACAGGCCCGCATCGCCGTGCTCAGTGCGCTACTCGCCGGCACAGACGGAGCGGAACGCGACCGGGTGCTGCGGCATGCCCTCGCCGAGCCGCGTACCGGGGTGTTCGCCCCGGCCTAAGCCGTGGTTTCGAAGCCGTCCGGCGCGGATCCCGCAAGCCCTCCACCCCCCGCCTCCACACCCCCGTCCTCTCTCTGGAGTCCTCATCCCATGGCCGCGCACACCAGCCCCCAGTTCCGCACCGAGCACGACCTGCTGGGTGACCGCGACATCCCCGCCGACGCCTACTACGGCATCCACACCCTTCGGGCGGTGGAGAACTTCCCCATCACGGGCACCCCGATCTCGTGCTACCCGGACCTCGTCACCGCGCTCGCCTGCGTCAAGCAGGCCGCGGCCCTGGCCAACCGTGATCTGGGACTGCTGACGGCCGACCGGGCGGATGCGATCACCACCGCCTGCGAGGAGGTCCGCTCCGGGAAACTCCACGACCAGTTCGTGGTCGATGTGATCCAGGGCGGCGCGGGCACCTCGACCAACATGAACGCCAACGAGGTCATCGCCAACCGCGCGCTCGAACTCCTCGGGGAGCAGAAGGGGAACTACGCGGTCCTCCACCCGCTGGAACACGTCAACGCGGGGCAGAGCACCAACGACGTGTATCCCACCGCCGTGAAGATCGCGCTCGACTTCGCCGCCCAGCGTCTGCTGGAAGCCATGGGGCGGCTTCGCACCGCGTTCGCCGCGAAGGCGGAGGAGTTCGCGGATGTCCTCAAGATGGGCCGTACCCAGCTCCAGGACGCGGTTCCCATGACCCTGGGCCAGGAGTTCGCCGCCTACGCGGTCATGCTCGACGAGGACCGCCAGCGCCTCACCGAGGCACGGGCGCTGATCCATGAGATCAGCCTCGGCGGCACCGCCATCGGCACCGGACTCAACGCCCATCCCCGGTACGCGGAGCTGGCCTGCCGTCATGCCCGGGACCTCACCGGACTCCCGCTGACCGTCGCCGCCGACCTCGTCGAAGCGACCCAGGACGCGGGGGCGTTCGTCCAGCTGTCGGGTGTGCTGAAGCGGATCGCCGTCAAGCTGTCCAAGACCTGCAACGACCTCCGGCTGCTGTCGTCCGGACCCCGTGCCGGATTCGCCGAGATCAACCTGCCGCCGGTGCAGGCGGGTTCCAGCATCATGCCGGGCAAGGTGAACCCCGTCATTCCCGAAGTGGTCAACCAGATCGCCTTCGAGGTCATCGGCAACGACATGGCGGTGACCATGGCCGCCGAGGCCGGTCAGCTCCAGCTCAACGCCTTCGAGCCGCTGATCGCGCACAGCCTGCTGAAGAGCCTGACGCATCTGAGGGCGGGGTGTGTGTCGCTCGCCGAGCGTTGTGTCTCGGGCATCACCGCCAACCGCGAGCACCTCGCGCACCTCGTCGGCCGCTCCATCGGTCTTGCCACGGCACTGAACCCGCACATCGGCTACGAGCAGGCCACCGCCGTCGCGCAGGAAGCCCTTGTCACGGGGCGGAGCGTCCAGGAGCTCGTGCTCGACAAGGGGCTGCTGACGAGGGAGGAGCTCCAGCGCATTCTGCGACCGGCCAACCTCGCCCGCCCGCACAGCCGCCCGGAGGCCGGTCAACTTCACTGACGTGATTGACTGTTGGGACGGCTTGTCGAGCCGCACCGGATTACGGCAGCCGCACACCAGCACCGCCGGACGGGAGAGGACCCACATCGGTGACGCCGTCCCTCAGCCCACCGGACCACTGGACAGCGGACGAGCGGCACATGTGGTGGCAGTACCGCCGTGGTGAGTGGTGCGACGCCACTGCGGTCGGGGCCGCGGCGTTACGTTCACTGCTGCTGACCGCCCCTGCGCCGGAGGCCGGCCAGACGGCGAGGCTTCATCTGCGGGGTGCCAGGATCACCGGCGAGCTCGACCTGGCCGATGTCGGCATCAGCGTGCCTGTCCGGCTGCGTCAGTGCACCTTCGACAGCGCGCTGGACCTGCGCGGGGCGCGCTTGGACGCCCTCGAGCTCGTCGGCTGTGACCTGCCCGGTCTGGCGGCCACCGGCGCGGCGACCGTTCGGGAGGCGAAGTTCGTCGACTGCCGGGTGACCGGCACACTCGATCTGCGCTCTTTCACCGTCGGCGCGTGGCTGAGCCTCGACGGGTCCCGGCTGGAGGCCCTGCCGGGGCGTCCGGCGCTCGACGCCCAGTCGCTGAGCGTGGAGCAGGGCATGTCCGCCGGCGGGCTGCACTGCGGCGGCGCCGTGGACCTGGGCAGTGCGAACATCCAGGAGTACCTGGGCTTCCGCGCGGCGCAGCTGGTCGGCCCGGAGGCTCGCCTGCGCGCACCCGAACTCGTCGTCGGGGGCAGCCTCCACCTCGACCGGGGCTTCGTCAACGAGGGACCGATCAACCTCTACCGCGCGTCCATCGGCGGCTCGGTCCATATCGAGGAGGCGACCCTGACGGGCCGAGGCACCGGCCGCGGCCAGACCGCGCTAGGACTGGTGTGCGCGACCGTGGACGGCAACCTCCAGGGCGGCGAAGGTGTGCGGGTGACCGGCTGCATGGACCTGCGCGACACCCAGATCCGGGGCACGGTCAACCTGGACGGCGCGCGGCTGACCCATCATGACGGCCCGGCGATCAGGGCGTTCCGCATCCAGGTCGGAGGAGACCTCCATGCGCGCCGCGGTTTCGTCGCGGTGGGCGCACTGGAGTTCTCCGGGGCCAGGATCGGCGGTTCGCTGCTGCTGGAGGGCGCCGAGCTCACCGGACACGACGGCATAGCGCTCCGGGCACGCAACCTGGTGGTGGGGGCACGGATCGTGTGCCAGGACATCACCGCACGGGGAACCGTCTGGCTCAGCAGCGCTGCCGTGGCGAGCCGGATCTCCTTCGCCGGGGCGGAGATCTCCGCTCCCGTCGACGGCGACGCCCTGATACTGCGGCGTGTCACCGCCCCGGAACTGTCGCTCTTGCTGCGCGAGGCGCCGACCGGTTGCGTCGATCTGAGCTTTGCCACGTTCGGCGTCCTGCGCGACGACGGCTCCACCTGGCCCCGCACGCTCGTGCTGGACGGCCTCCAGTACGACGCGCTGCCCGGCCGGGTTTCTTCCGACGATCGCCTCTCCTGGCTCACGAGGGATCCCGCCGGCTTCATACCCCAGCCGTACGAGCAGCTCGCCGTCCACTACCAGCGCATCGGTCGCGACGCCGACGCCCGGACCGTGCTGCTCGCCAAGCACCGGCGGCTGCGCGCCACCCGGCCCGCACCGCAGCGGCTCTGGGGACTGCTCCAGGACCTGGTGATCGGCTACGGGTATCTGCCCAGGCGCGCCGTGTGGCTGCTCCTTCTGCTGCTGGCCCTGGGGGCCGGTGTGTTCTCGACGCACCACCCGGAGCCGGTCGGCGACGGACCGTACCCGGCGTTCAACGCGCCGCTGTACACCCTCGACCTGCTCATCCCCCTCACCGACCTGGGACAGGACCGTTTCTACGCGGCGGACGGCCCGTACCAGTGGCTCGCCTTCCTCCTCATCTGCGCGGGCTGGCTCCTGGCCACCGTCGCCGCCACCTCGGCCAACCGGGTGCTGCGTCGCAACTGAGCCGCGAGGCCGCGGCGACGGCGGACCGGCAGACGACGGCGCGGCGCCCCCCTGCCACCGCGCGGTGCCCGCGACCATGGACCAGTCCGGATCCACGGCGCAGACAGGCGCAGGCACCTGACGAGGAGTGGGCGTGCCGGTTTCGAGTACACGGCTGACGGCTCTCGCCCGTGCCGTCGCCGTCATGACCCCACTGGCCCTCGGTCTGGGTACCGGCCGGATGACGTGGGGCGCCGCCTGCTCCTTCGGTGCCTATCTGCTTCTGGCGGCGTTCTGCGCGCTGCGCGAGCGCCCGCGTGGCTCGGTGATGCTCTGGGGTTGCGCGTATCTGAGCGTGGCGGCAGCCGCCGGAGCGGCCGCGGCCGACGAGCCGCTGGGGCTCGTCGCGGGTGCCACGGTGCTCGCGGGGCTCCAGGGGATGTTCGAGACGGGAGGAGGCCCCCTGAGGATGATCGCGGCCATGGCGGCCCTGTCCTTCCTGCTCGCCGGTGTGAACCTGGCGCAGGGGGTGCCGTGGTGGGAGTACGCGGCGGCGTTCGCGATGGGCACGTTGTGGCAGACCGCCGTCATCGCGGCGACCGGTACGCCCACCGGCCCGGCACCCCGGCGGGCCGTACGACTGCGGCGCGAGGGTGTTCCGTACGCGGGGCTGCTGGCGGTCATCGGCGCGGTGGGCACGGCGACGGCCTGGTTCATCCCGTCGCCCCACGCGGTGTGGCTGACCACGTCCGCGCTGCGGGTGGCGAAGCCGGAGCCCTCGGCGTTCCACGCCCGTGTCCGTGCCCGCGTGCTGGGCACACTCGGCGGCGGCGTCCTTGCCGCGGTGCTGCTCACCCCCGCGCTGCCGGACCTGCTGCTGGTGGCCAGCGCCGCGGTCGCCGTCTTCGCCATGCAGTTGGTGGGGCCCGCCCGCTACGGCTGGTGGACGCTGTGTCTGACCATGGTGGCCCTGTTCTTCGGCATGCAACACGGAACGGGAGACTGGGAACTCGCGGCCACGAGGATCGGCCTCACCCTCTGCGGGGCGGCTCTCGCGGTGCTCGCCTACGCCGTCTTCGAGTGGTGGCCGCGCGCCCGGGACGCCCGCGCCGGCACCCCGAAGCATGACCGGGCACACTGAGACGCGCGCAGGGGCGGTGGCGGGGCGTTCCTCCTCACGGGGTGGTCGAACCCCCTGGATCCCTCACCGGCATTTTTGCCACGCCGCCCACGGGGTAGGGCTCCTATGTGACCTATGTGAAACCCGGTGGAGCGTACTCACGCGACAGCAGGTACATCACCACCCGGATCACCGCCGATGGACGTGACGGATTCCCGGTGGAGCCGGGCCGGTACCGCCTGGTGGTCAGCCGTGCCTGTCCGTGGGCGAGCCGGGCGGTGATCGTGCGGCGGCTGCTCGGGCTCGAGCGGGCGCTGCCCATGGCGATCGCCGGCCCCACGCACGACGAGCGCAGCTGGACGTTCGACCTCGATCCGGGCGGGCGTGACCCGGTGCTCGGTATCGAACGGCTTCAGGAGGCGTACTTCGCCCGCGAGCCCGGGTACGAGCGGGGCATCACCGTGCCCGCGATCGTCGACGTACCGACGGGCCGGGTGGTGACGAACGACTTTCCTCAGATCACGATCGACATGTCGGCGGAGTGGGAGCCCTACCACCGCGAGGGAGCGCCGGCGCTCTACCCGCCCGCGTCGCGTCCGGAGATCGACGCGGTGAACGAGGTGGTCTACAAGGACGTGAACAACGGCGTCTACCGGGCGGGCTTCGCCGGATCGCAGAAGTCCTACGCGGACGCCTACCGGCAGCTGTTCGACCGGCTCGACTGGCTGTCCCAGCGGCTCGAACGCTCCCGCTACCTCGTCGGGGACACGATCACCGAGGCGGATGTACGGCTGTTCACCACACTGGTGCGCTTCGATGCCGTGTACCACGGCCACTTCAAGTGCAACCGGCAGAAGCTGTCGGAGATGCCGGTGCTGTGGGCGTACGCGCGGGACCTGTTCCAGACCCCTGGTTTCGGCGACACGGTGGACTTCGACCACATCAAGCGGCACTACTACCTGGTGCACCGGGACATCAACCCGACGGGGATCGTGCCGGCGGGTCCTGACCTGTCCGACTGGCTCGGGTCACACGACCGTGCGGCACTGGGTGGGCGTCCTTTCGGCACGGGCACACCGCCCGGGCCGACCGCGCCCGAAGAGGCCGTACCGGCCGGTCACACGCCACTGACCGTCTGAGCCTCTGGGCACCCCGCCGCAGCGGCACCTCCCGCTTCTCAGCGGGTGGCTTCGGGCCAGGCGTCCCGGGCAGCCAGGTCGAGGACAAGAGCGGCGATGTTCCAGGCGTCGTCCTCGCCACGGTGATGGCGCCCTTCCAGCGGAAGCCCGGCGATGCTGAGCGCCCGGGCCATTCCGGGCCGCTTGCGCAGCCCATATGCCTCGGTGAAGGCCGCCTTGGCGTTGGTGTGCTGACGGCCGAACGGATACCCGGCACCGGTGGCGCCGCACTGCCGGGTGAACTGGTGACGGTCGTAGTCACCCCAACTGGCCCAGGGACGCATGCCCGCCTGGTGTTCCTTCGCGAGCAGTCGGCAGGCTTCGGCGAAGCCCACTCCGGTGTCCACCTCCTCCTGGGTGAGTCCGGTCAGTTCGGTGCAGAAGGCGCTGACGGTGGACCTGGAGGGCCGTACGAGAATGCGATGCCGCGCCACTCGCTCGCCCTTGGCGAGGTCGACCACCGTCAGCCCGACCTCGATGATCTCACTGACCGCACCGGGTGGCGGATCCCCGGTCCAGCACGTTGCCTCGACATCCACTACGTTCAGCAGCCCTCCGGGCCCTTGTGTACTCCTGACATCCATACTGCTGACAGTAGGGAGACGGTCTCCCTCCCGTCACCGTGTTTTCCCCGGAAAGGCATCGACCCTGAGCGCCCCGCTTGCCGAAACACTCTCCGCCGTACTGCTCGTGGCGGTTCTGGCCTGTGCCGTGATGCGTCCCTGGGGCTGGCCGGAAGCCGTCGTCGCGGTCCCCGCGGCGGGGCTGGTCGTCGCCACCGGGGCGATCTCTCTCGACCATGCGGCGGAGGAGGCGGCACGCCTCGCACCGGTGATCGGCTTTCTCGCCGCCGTGCTGGTACTGGCTCAGTTGTGCGACGACGAGGGCCTGTTCCAGGCCTGCGGCGCCTGGATGGCCCGCACCGCGGCGGGTCGGCCGCGCCGGCTGCTGGTCCATGTGTTCATGGTGGCCTCACTGGTCACCGCGGTGCTCAGCCTGGACACGACGGTGGTGCTGCTCACCCCCGTGGTGTTCGCCACCGCCGCCCGGCTCGGTGCACGGCCCAGACCCCATGTCTACGCCTGCACCCATCTGTCCAACACCGCCTCGCTGCTCCTGCCGGTATCGAACCTGACCAACCTGCTGGCGTTCGCCGCCAGCGGCCTGAGCTTCACCCGCTTCGCCGCGCTCATGGCCCTGCCGTGGCTTGTGGCCATCGGTGTGGAGTACGTGGTCATCCGGCGGTTCTTCGCCACCGATCTGGATGCCGGGGCCCAACTGCCGACGGCCCCTGCGTCCCGCGAGGTGCCGGTGTTCGCTCTCGCCACGGTGGTCTGCACGCTGGCCGGTTTCGTGGTGACCTCCGCGTTGGGGATCAGCCCGGCGTGGGCGGCAGCGGCGGGGGCGGCGGTGCTCGCCTGCCGGGCCCTGACCCGGCGCAGCACCACGCCCACCGCGATCGTGCAGGCCGCGGCGGTGCCGCTTCTCGCGTTCGTCCTGGCCCTGGGGATCGTGGTCCGGGCCGTCGTGGACAACGGCCTCGCCGGCGCGTTGGGGCATCTGGTGCCGGACGGCACAGGGCTGCCCGCGCTGCTGGCCATCGCGGCACTCGCCGCCGTGCTGGCCAACCTCATCAACAACCTGCCCGCGGTACTCGTGCTGCTGCCGCTGACCGCACCCGCCGGCCCCGGCGCCGTTCTGGCCGTGCTGCTGGGTGTCAACATCGGGCCCAACCTCACCTACGCGGGTTCCCTCGCCACCCTGCTGTGGCGACGTATCGTGCGCGAACACGACACCGAGGTGGACCTGGGCGAGTTCACCCGCCTCGGACTGCTCGCCGTGCCGGCCGCGCTGCTGCTCTCCGTGCTGGCACTGTGGGCCTCGCTCCATGTGATCGGAGGCTGAACCGCGTGACCATCATCGCCTGGATCGTCGAGGGCACCTGGCCCGCCTGCGTCGACGCTGTCCGTGCCCACGCACCCGAGAACGCCGATATCGCGCTGCTGCATGTGTCAGGCCCGGAGGTGCCCGGCGCCGCCCATGGCGCATACGCCGGGCTGCTCGGCCGTGCCCGTCCCGATCGCGACCCCGGCACGGCGATGGAACACCTCGCCGCCGCCTCCGCCGAACAACTGCTCGCGGCCGCGGCCGAGCGGTTGGGGCTCCCCTGCGCCCGCGAGGAACGCACGGGACGCGCCGAGCACGAAGTCGTCACCGCAGCCGAGGATGCCGATCTTCTCGTCCTCGCCCGTGACGGCGACCGCTCACACCTCGGCCCCCGCAGCCTCGGCCCCGTCAGCCGCTTCATCGTCGACCACGCCCCGTGTCCGGTGCTGCTGGTCTGGCCGGAAGCCGCACCCAGCACGGCCACTCTGCCGCCACCGCCTCCCGGGCCGCACCGCCACGGGTGACGTCTCCGTGCCGGGGCCCGGCGAGGCGGCAGGAAGCCGACCGGGGCTACGCGTCATGAGGGGAAGGGCGGACCCACTCCGGTCAGGGTGAACCAGTCACCGTCGAGGACCTGCTGCTTCCAGGCTTCGACGTCCCTTTCCGGGATCTTGTACTTGCTCGCGGCCTCGGCGCTGGTGACGTCCCCGTAGAGCACGACCATCACGATCCGCACCTTGTCCGCGACCGTGAGTTTCTGCTTAGGCTTGTCCGGCAGGTCGCTCAGCCGGAGACAGCCGCCTCCGTCGCCGCCGCGGGCTCCGTCGCCGCCACGGGCCCCGTCTCCGCCGTCACCACCCCGGCCACCCGTGCCGCCGAAGAATCCGTCGCCACCGCGACCGCCGTCACCGCCCCGGCTGCCGAGGCCCGGCTTGCCGGGCTCACCCGGCTGGCCGAGCAGCCCTCCACGGCTGCCGTCGGAAGTCTGGGCCAGGCCGTCGCCACGACTGGCATGAGGTGCTGTGTGCGCGCTCTGCGATGGGGTTGCGGCGCAGGCGGTGCCGAGTGCGAGGGCCGCTGCGGTCGCCGCGAGGATGACTGGACGCTGCCAGAGGCTTCTGGACATGGCGAACTCCGTTCCGTGACTGGGGGTTTGGTGTCACACGCTGTGTGGCGGGAGGCCCCGGATCGCCGGGGCCTCCCTGGGGCCGGCACGGCCCGGACAGGGACAGTCCGGGCCGTAGGGCAGTGGTCAGAAGATGCCGACACCGCCCGGGCCACCGGTGCCGCCGAAGAGTCCGGTGCCACCAGGACCGCCCGTGCCACCGAAGACACCGGTACCACCGGGGCCGCCCTTGCCGCCGAAGATGCCAGTACCGCCCGGGCCGCCCGTGCCGCCGAAGATCCCGGTACCGCCCGGGCCGCCCGTGCCGCCGAAGATGCCAGTACCGCCCGGGCCACCGGTGCCGCCGAAGATCCCGGTGCCACCGGGGCCACCGGTGCCGCCGAAGATCCCGGTGCCACCAGGACCGCCGGTGCCGCCGAAGATCCCGGTTCCGCCCGCCCCGCCGGTACCGGCCCTCACTTCGGGGTGGTGGTCGGCGAGGCTCACTACGGACGCGGCGGGCTTCGGGGCCGCCATCGCGGTGGCTGGAAAGATCACTCCGCCGCCGATCACTGTGGCCGAGGCGAGCACGGCCACGAGCCGGAAGCGCGGACGCTTGGGACGGGAGATGTCGTGGGAGTGGACATTACGAGACATGGGATTCTCCTCTGGAATTTCTACTCAGCGGTTGTTGACGGTTCCGTTGTTGATGGGCACGGTATTTCCGTTGCCGAAAATGATGATGACGTTTCCCCGCCCGGTGCTCTGGCCACCGCCACCGCCACCGCCACGGTTTCCGTGGCGCCAGTGGTCACCCTGGGGGGCTGACTTCGCGGTCACCGCGTGGTGCGAATCCGTGGCCGCGAAAGCGCTCGTGGGAAGCAGCACACCTCCCGCGGCCAGAGCGGTTGAGGCACTCAGCACGATGAAACGGCGGGTGCGGGAAGTGCGAGCCATGACTTTTCTCCTTAGCGAGAGAGATCATCCACGTGATTTCCGTGAACTCTTGACTCAATTAACCCCTGGGTCGGAATTCCCGTCACGCCGCTGAAACTCGGGGCTTGACAAATCGCCGACAGTCCGCTCTGCACCTATCGTGGAATTTCGGCAGTGATCTCCGTGTGCGGAGGGAGCTGAGAACGTGCCGTCCGAGTCGGCCCCGGCGCCCGGGAAGCAGTCGTGGAGACCGCTGCTGGCCGTGTGCGCCGGGTACTTCATGGTGATCTTGGACGTGACGATCATCAATGTCGCCGTCCCGGTCATAGGCCGGGACCTGTCGGCCCCGCTCACCGCCATGCAGTGGATCACCGACGGGTACACCCTGGTCTTCGCCGGCCTGCTGCTGACCGGTGGCGCGCTGGGTGACCGGCTGGGGAACCGCCGGATCTTCTGTGCCGGCGTGGGCGTGTTCATCGCGTCATCAGCTGCGTGCGCACTCGCACAGAACACCGTGAGCCTGATTGCCGCCCGGCTGGTGGAGGGGCTCGGTGCGGCGCTGATCGTGCCCGGGTCGCTCGCGTTGCTCCAGCAGGCCTACCCGGATACGGCCACGCGCGCGCGTGCGTTCGGGCTCTGGGGGTCGCTGGCGGGCATCGCCGCCTCGGCGGGGCCGCTGCTGGGCGGGGTGATCGTGTCCACGGTGGGCTGGCGCTGGGTCTTCTTCATCAACGTGCCCGTGGGAATCGCCTGCCTCATGCTGACACTGCGCCATGTCACACCCTCGCCGCGGGACCCCACCCGGGCCCTGGACTGGCCGGCGCAGTTGGCCGTCGTGACGGCGGTGGCGGCGCTGACCGCGGCTCTCAACGAGGCAGGAAGGCGGGGCTGGACCGACCCGGCCGTTCTCGCCGGGGCGGGGCTTGCCGTACTGGCCGCCGTGGCGTTCGCGGTACGCGAACGGCTCGCCCGGTCCCCGGTGCTGCCGCTGGGTCTGATGCGCTCGCGCGCGATGAGCGGTGGGGCCGCCATCGGCCTGCTGTTCAACTTCGCCTTCTACGGCATGGTCTTCACCGCGAGCCTGGACTTCCAGCACCAACGCGGTTTCAGCGCACTCGGTGCGGGGGCGGCGCTGTTTCCGGCGGTGGCGATGACGATGTTCGCCTCCGTCCTGTCGGGGCGGCTGAGCCGTGTCACCGGCCACAGGCCGCTGGTGATCTCCGGCATGATCCTGGCCGCCCTGGGGCTCGCGGGCTGGGTCGCCGCGGGAGACGACCCCGCCTACCCCCTGCTGGTGGCCCCGATGATGGCGGCGGGTTTCGGCACGTCCTTCGCCCTCACCGGCTCGACCGCCACGGTGATGGAGGCGGCCCCGACGGGGTACTCGGGGACCGCATCCGCTCTGTTCAACACCACGCGCCAGATCGGCAGCGCCACGGGCGTGGCGCTCGGCGGCACGCTGCTCGCCACCGCGTCGGACTACGGGGCGGGATTGCGCATCAGCATGGCCGTCGGGGCGCTTGCCTATCTGACCGCCGCGGTGCTCGCGTGGCTGTGCGTGCCGCCGAAGCGGAAGGCGGCGTGATCCGCCCGGGCTCCTGCCCTGACGGCTGCGAGGGTCACCAGGTGTGGGCCACGTCCACGATCAGCTTGTCGCGCGACTGCGTCACCCTGAAGGGGAGCCTGGCGCGGACGCCGAGTCCGACCTGGGTCTGCCCTTCGAAACTCGACCCGAACCTGGCGTCCCTGAACGTCCGGTACCCGGTGACGTTCACGCCTGGCAGTGACTTCCCCGCCCGGCCCCGGTAGGTCTGCCTCAGGGTGTTCGGATCACAGCTGGGCGCGGAGACGAAGATCTGGAGGATGGCGCCCCCGGCCACTCGCATCGCGTCGCCGGAACCGTCACGGCGGAAGGCGTCCACATAGCCCACGCGATAGCCGAGCCGCTGTGTGGCTCCGCCGACCTCGAAGACCATGCGGTCGTAGCACCTGCTCTGACTGGTCGTGATGTTCTTCAGCGACTTTCCGTCCGCGTCCACGGCGGACTTGACCCGGCTCCCCCAGGCGGTCGCGCACCCGGCGGCCGCAGCGTGTGCCTGGTGCGGCACGGAGCCAGCCGTCCCCGCGGTGCTCAGCACTCCCGCAGCCGCCATGACAAGGCTCACGCCCGCTGCCCACAACCTCCGCATGGCCCACTCCCGGCGTTGATACGTACAGGTACACGCAATGAGACGGACAGGAAGCGCGAGAACCGCGAACCGCTCCGCACACGGCATTCGGCGGCTCTCACCGCCGAAATCGTCACGAAAGTACCAGTGATGACGGTTCTGTGACGTGCGGCCAGGCCCTCGCAGGTCCAGCGCCACCCGCATCGCACCGCGATCGGGTGACTTTTCGTGCCGTCTCAGCGTCACCGTGTTCACGCGGCCGGTGGTGGCCGCGGACGCGGGTAGCGTGACTCCGGCGCCACGGCTCATTTGCTGAACCCCGGCCGATCACCCACCGCCTCGCCGTCCTCCGAGGAAGCCCGATGGACCTGCGCATCGAAGACCGTGTGTATCTCATCACCGGTGCCTCCTCGGGGATCGGCGCGGCCGTTGCCCGACTGCTTGCCGCCGAGGGAGCCACGGTCGTCGGCGTCGCCCGCAAGCCGTGGACGATCGACGCGCCAGGCGGGCGGGGAAGCACCATCACCGCGGATCTCTCGGAAGCGGCGGCCGCCGAGTACGTCATCGACCGTGTCGTCGAGCGTCACGGGCGGCTGGACGGCCTGGTCAACAATGTGGGAGCAGTGCGCTCCCACCAGGGCTTCCTCGACATCTCCGACGAGGAGTGGAAGGCGACGTTCGAAACCAACTTCCACTCGGCGGTGCGGATGACCCGTGCCGCGCTGCCCGTGCTCCTGCGGTCCGACGGCGCCGCCGTTGTGCATATCGCGAGTGAAGCCGCCCGCCTCCCCGAGCCCGCCATCGCCGACTACGCGGCTGCGAAGACCGCGCTGCTCTCGGTGTCGAAGGCACTCGCCGGCGAGTTCGGGCCACAGGGCGTACGTTCGAACGTCGTGCTGCCCGGCCCTACGCGGACCGCGCTGTTCGACGCACCGGGCGGTTTCGCCGAGCAGCTCGGCGAGCGGTTCGGGCTGCCGGCGGATGAAGCGGTCGACCACTTCATCCGGGAGGTGCGCCGACTGCCATCGGGGCGGATCGGGAGCCCGGACGATGTCGCCCCGGTCGTGGCCTACCTGCTCTCACCGCTGGCCTGCCAAGTCACCGGATCCGAGTGGGGAGTTGACGGCGGCGCACTGCGGCAGGTGTGACCGGCACCGGTGCCACGGGTCCACTCGCCCATGTATCAGGCGGCGTTTCCGGTTCTCGGATCTCGCCCCGACCAGCTCATGTGCGGCGGTCTCGGTGGTACGGTGTCGCTCTCGTCCCACGGGACGATGGCAACACAACTGAGCGGCAACTTGTGACAGTCACACGTGCACGCGCCACCGGTCAGGGCAACGGTCGCACCGCGACATCACGCTGGCACGTCGCAAGCAGCACTCTTCACTTCTCTGGAGCGCACCAATGACAGCAGAAGTCACCGCAACGGGCAGCGTCGAAGCAACAACGACCCTGCTCCAGGCAGAGCTTCCTCAACTGGAGAAACAGCAGGCGGCGTTGCAGGCAGAGCTTGCAGTGGTCTCCGAGCGGCTGGAATCAGTGCGCAGCGCACTGACAGCGCTGAGCGCCTTGTCGGCCACCACACTTCCCCGTCCCCGCACCGCGGAGCGCGAGCAGGTGGTCGTTGCGGCGGAGCAGGAGGCCACGGAAACGGTCCCCGCCCCTGCGGAGGAGGCCGCCGCTGCTACTGCTGCCGAGCCGAGTGAGGCCAAGCCGGCTCGCAGGTCCGCCGGGAGTGCGAGGAAGCGTGCCGCTTCCAAGACGGTCGGGAAGCAGGCGGACAAGCGCCGCACCGCGAAGAAGCCCGCGACCGCCAGGACGGCGAAGCCGAAGCCGTCACCGGAGCCGGAGCCGGAGGAGCGCACCGCCGCGGACGGCACGGGCCTGACCGACCAGGTGCTCACCGTCCTCAACGGCCAAGCCGGTACCGCTCTGCGTGCCCGTGACGTGGCCCAGGCGATCGGCCGTGACGGCAGCGCGGGCGACATCAACACCGTCCGCAGCACCCTGGACCGTCTCGTCGCGACCTCCCGTGTCCACCGGGCCGGCCGTGGGCTCTACGAGGCCGTGGGCGGCTGACACCTACCGGTTTCGCACTGCGACAGCAGACCCGCCACCGCTGTGAGTACGCAGCGGTGGCGGGTCTTTTTCGTACCGGCGTTGTGTGGCGCGGGGTGCCGGGTGACGTCAAGAACCGCCAGTCTCAGATGACACGTCGTCAAAGCTAGTCGAGTACCGGACAGTTGTGTTCTCCAAACGAACAACAGATGGTCAAGAAGTTGTGAGGCAATTGTCGGCGTTCCGTCAATTGCGCTCGTTCGGTGGGAGGCTGGTCAGCGGTCAACCCCCCACAGGACAAGCGATGGAGATCGCATGACCCCCCACAAGAACACCCGGCGCGCCGCTGCCCTCGTGGCCGCGGCCGCCATGCTCATCGTCAGCACCGAGGCAGGTTCGGCGATCGCGGCGCCCGACAACGGACCCCGCCCCGCGCCCTCCCCCACGGCGCAGGGGCGCGCCGCCGCCATCAAGGCGGCACAGGAGCAGTCCGCCGCGGCCGCCACCCAACTCGGTCTGGGTGCACAGGAGAAGCTGCTCGTCCGCGACGTCATCAAGGACGCGGACGGCACCGTCCACACCCGCTACGAGCGCACCTACGCCGGGCTGCCGGTGCTGGGCGGCGACCTGGTCACCCACACCGCGGGGAACGGCACCCTCAAGGGCGTGGACAAGGCCAACGACGCCCGCATACAGGTGCCGACGACCGTTGCGGCGCGCAAGGCCGTAGCCGGCGCACGCAAGGTGATCTGGGCGGGCGAGGGCAAGCCGGTACTCGCGTTCGAGACCGTCAAGTCCGGGGTCCAGAAGGACGGCACGCCCAGCAGACTGCATGTCATCACCGACGCCGCCACCGGTAAGAAGCTCCACCAGTTCGAGGCCGTCGAGACGGGCAGCGGCACCAGCCAGTACAGCGGCGAGGTGACCGTCTCCACCACCAAGAACGGCGACTCCTTCGAGCTCGCCGACGGTGAGCGCGGCGGCCACAAGACCTACGACCTGAAGCACGGCGAGAGCGGCACCGGCACTCTGCTGACCGACGAGGACGACAAGTGGGGTGACGGCACCGGGGCGAACGAGCAGACCGCGGCGGTCGACGCCCACTACGGCGCGGCGATGACCTGGGACTTCTACAAGACCGAGCTGGAGCGCAACGGCATAGCCGGCGACGGCAAGGCCGCCTACTCCCGGGTCCACTACGGCGACAGCTACGTCAACGCCTTCTGGGACGACAGCTGCTTCTGCATGACCTACGGCGACGGCGAGGGCAACAAGAAGGCCCTCACGGCGATCGACGTGGCGGGCCACGAGATGAGTCACGGTCTGACATCGAACACCGCCAACCTCGAGTACAGCGGCGAGTCCGGCGGGCTCAACGAGGCGACCAGCGACATCTTCGGAACCTCCGTGGAGTTCTTCGCGAACAACAAGGAGGACGTGGGCGACTACCTCATCGGCGAGAAGGTCGACATCCGCGGCGACGGGACCCCGCTGCGCTACATGGACAAGCCCAGCAAGGACGGCAGCTCGCTGGACGCCTGGAAGGAAGGTGCCGGCGACACCGACGTCCACTACTCGTCCGGAATCGCCAACCACTTCTTCTTCCTGCTGGCCGAGGGCAGCGGCAAGAAGACGATCAACGGCGTCGAGTACGACTCTCCCACCTCCGACGGTTCGACCGTCACCGGTATCGGCCGCGAGAAGGCCTACAAGATCTGGTACAAGGCGCTCACCACGTACATGACCTCGACGACCGACTACAAAGCCGCCCGCGAGGCGACGGTGAAGGCGGCCGGCGACCTCTACGGCGCGGACGGGACGGAAGCGAAGACCGTCGCCGCCGCGTGGGGCGCGGTCAACGTCAAGTAACCCCTGCCCGACCGACGAGGTGCCCTGCACGAGCTGACGGCTCGTGCAGGGCACCTCGCCTTTCCGGGGATCAGGCGACGGCGGCCCGGCCCGCGACGAAGACCCTGGCCGTCTCGGCGACACGGTGGCCGAGGTGCTCGGCGGTGGCGATGTCGGCCTTGTGGACGGCCTCGGGGCCCTCGTCGGAGTTGGTCTGGGCACCGGCGCCCAGGAAGATGCCGAGACGGTTGATGTCGTGCTCGGAGCCGGTGCTGGAGTTCCAGCCCGGCTTGAGGCCGAGACCGACCCAGTGCATGCCGTGCTGGGCGGCGAGGATCTGGAAGAACTGCAGGGTGTGCAGCTTGTCGCCGCTCTTGGAGCCGGAGTTGGTGAACCCGGCCGCCAGCTTCCCCCGCCAGGCGTCGGAGAACCAGCGCTTCGATGTGGCCTCGGCGAAGACATGGAAGGCGCCGGACGCCGTGCCCATGTAGGTGGGCGAGCCGAAGACGATCGCGTCGGAGCGGTCCAGCAGTTCCCATCCGCCTTCGGTGATCTCGTCAACCCTCACCAGGTGCACCTCGGCGCCGCCACGGGACGCACCCGCGGCCACGGCCTCGGCGATGACGGCGGTGTGGCCGTATCCGGAGTGGTAGGCGATCGAGACGACAGGGGTAGTCACGTGAGCGCTCCTCGTTAACGAGTGGTGGCATGCGGCTTCATAACGGGCCGCCCGACAGCGGCACCGAACAAAAGGAAAGCACTTACTTTTCGAAAGCGCAACCCCCGAGTGAGCTCGAGGTGAGGCATGCGGGGTGGGTGATGCCGCCGGTGAGGGTGGCCACGCACAGCACATCAGCCCACGTCAAGTCCCGAGTTTCTGTGGCATGACGAGCCCACGACCGAAAGGGCCTACTGGACGTACCAGGTGAGGAGGAAGCGATCATGCCCGTCATATCCGTTCCGCAGGACTTCAACGAGGAAGAGCTCTACGTCGGCCTCGAAGGGATCTTCGGCCACCCGCTGTTCCTCAAGTGCGAGGGGTTCAATTTCGCCGGCTCGATCAAGCTCAAGGCCGCCTCCGAGATGGTCGAGGCCGCGGAACGCGACGGTCTGCTCACCGCGGACTCGGTCCTCGTCGAGTCCTCATCCGGAAATCTCGGTGTGGCACTGAGCATGATCGCGGCCAGCAAGGGCTACCGGTTCGTGTGTGTGACCGACTCCCGCTGCAATCTGTCCACACGGCTCCTCATGGAGGCCCTCGGCAGCGAGGTCCACGTGGTCTCGGAGCCCTCAGCCGTGGGCGGTCTCCTCGGTGCCCGTATCGACCATGTCCGCGCGCTGTGCGCCAGGGATGACCGCTACGTCTGGCTCAACCAGTACACCAATCCCCACAACGGGATGGCGCACTATCGCAGGACCGCTCCTGCCATCGCTCGGCAGTTCCCGGATCTGGATGTCCTGTTCGTCGGGGCAGGCACCACCGGAACCCTGATGGGCTGCGCGCGCTACTTCCGCCGGTGGCACCGTAAGGTCCGGATCGTGGCAGTCGACACCGCCGGCTCGGTGACGTTCGGCGGCCACCCCGGCAGGCGGATGATCCCCGGCCTGGGCACCAGCGTGCGGCCACCCCAGCTGGACGAATCCCTGGTGGACGATGTGGTGAGTGTCGAGGAGGCCGACACCATACGCGCCTGTCATCGGCTGGCCCGCCGCGGCTTCCTGTTCGGGGGGTCGACCGGCACCGTGGTGAGCGGGGCCGTCAGCTGGCTCGAACGGCACGGTCAGCAGGATCTGACGGCGGTGGCCATCGCCCCCGATCTGGGGGAGCGATACCTGGAGACGATCTACCAGACCAACTGGGTGCACGACCTCTACGGAGAGGGCGTCCTGGGCTCCGAGCCCCTGACCGCCGCGCCCCGGGCGGCCTGATCACCGGCGAGAAGGGTTCGCCTCGGATCCCCGTGGCACTCCCGCCGCTGGTGCTCCCCGTCCCGCAGGATCATGCTGGTCAGTAGTGCCCTGGCCTGCGCACACGAATGAGCGACGGCGAGATGACCCGCGATGGAGCACCCCCCCAACTCTTCCCGGTCGGCAGAGCGACCGCGCAACCCGGACGCCCGCCTCGGCGGCGAACCACCGGATGAACGATGGCATGAGTGGGCGTTCACCCAGCATCCCTGCGCCCTGGCCGTCTTCGACGCGGACCTGCGGCTGGTCCGGGCCAATCCCGGCATGACGGAAGGACTCGGCCTCGCCGCCACCCCGGCTCAGGGGCTGCGGCTGCCGGACATCGTCCCCGGCCCCACGGGTGACGCGGTCGAAGCCGCCCTGCGCCTGGCGCTCGGCACCGGTGAACGCCAGGACACCCAGCTCCCCGGCCCCCCGCCGGCCGGCGCCCGCGGGCCGGCCGGAAGGCCTGCGACAGCGACTCCCCTGCGCGACCCAGAAGGGCAGGTCCGCGGCGTGTGCCTCGTCGCCCATCACACCGCAGAGCACGCCCCCGCGCCCCAGCACAAGCTGCTGCTCGACGACGCGACGCGCATCGGCACCACCCTGAACATCAGCCACACCGCCCAGGAACTCGCCGAAGTGGCCGTCCCCCGCTTCGCCGACTACGCGGCCGTCGACCTCCTCGATCTGTCGCGGCACAGCGACACTCAGCCCGGCATCCGGCCCGGCTCACCGCTCACCCTGAGCCGCGCGGCCACCCGGTCCGCCGGCGACAACGTGCCGTACCCCGTGCCGTCCCCGGGAGACAGCCTCACCTGTCCGCCTCATTCACCCGTCGCCGTGGCCCTCGCCCAACGGCGCCCCGCCTTGTACGACACCACCGACGGCGCCATCACCCACTGGATCGCGCACGATCCCCAGGCGGCCTGGATCCACGCCGCCCAGGCCCACTCCCTCATGATCGTCCCCCTGCATGCCCGCGGCACCGCCCTCGGCGTCGCCCTTTTCGCCCGCAGCACACATACCGGGCCCTTCACCCCCGACGATCTGAAGCTCGCCGAACAACTCACCACCCACACGGCCATCAGCATCGCCAACGCCCGCCGCTACACCCGTGAGCGCACCACGACGATGACGCTCCAGCGCAGCCTGCTCCCCCATACGCTCCCCCACCAGGCCGCGCTCGACATCACCACCCGCTACCTCCCCGCCGGTGGCGACACGGGGGTGGGGGGCGACTGGTTCGACGTCATACCCCTGTCCGGTGCCCGGGTCGCGCTCGTCGTCGGTGATGTCGCCGGGCACGGCATACGGGCCTCCGCGACCATGGGCCGTCTGCGTACCGCCGTGCGCACCCTCGCCGATGTCGACCTGCCGCCCGACGAGCTGCTCACCCATCTCGACGACCTCGTGATCCATCTGTCCACGGACAGCACACCGAGCGACGACACCCCGGAAACCGAATCCGGCGTCGGCACCACCTGCCTCTACGCCATCTACGACCCCACCAACCGCCACTGCACCCTCGCCCGCGCCGGGCATCCCCCACCCGCCATCGTCAACCCGGACAACACGGTGTACCTGCTGGATGTGCCGGCCGGACCGCCGCTCGGCCTCGGGGGCCTTCCGTTCGAGACCATCGACATCGAGCTCCCCGAAGGCACTCTCCTCACGCTCTACACCAACGGGCTGCTCCAGCCGCAGCACCAGGACATCGACGACACGCTCGACAAGATGTTCGCCACCCTGGCCCGGCCCACCGCCGCGCTCGACACCCTCGCCGACCGGCTGCTCACCACCCTCCTCACCCGGCCGCCGAGCGACGACATCGCCCTCCTGCTGGCCCGCACCCGCGTCCTCGGCACCGAGCAGATCGCCACCTGGGCCCTCCCCGACGACCCCGCGATCGTCGCCCAGGCCCGCCACCACGCCACCGACCAGCTGAGCGCCTGGCAGCTCCCCGACGCCACGTACATCACCGAACTCATCGTCAGCGAGCTCGTCACCAATGCCATCCGCTACGGCGCTCCGCCCATCCAGCTCCGCCTCATCCACCATGACAACACCCTGACCACAGAGGTCTCCGACACCAGCAGCACCAGCCCGCATCTGCGCCGCGCCCGCACCTACGACGAAGGGGGCCGCGGGCTGCTTCTCATCGCCCAGCTCGCACAACGCTGGGGTACCCGCCACGCCCCGGCCGGCAAGACCATCTGGACCGAGCAGACCCTCTCGACCAGCCCTCGAAGCCGGGGCCTGTGAGGTCTCGTCAGGGCGCCACGCCGTCCGCAGCGCCCTGGCGGAACACCGGTCTGGCCCAGTCAGGCGGTTCCGGAGGCGGCACCGGGTGCGACGGGGACGCGGCGACGAGGGTGGCGACCCGTGTCGGCTGACGAACGCCTTCGCTGCCGCCGCTCGTGGTGGCGGCGCGCATGGCCGCGACGAAGCCGAGGCAGGATTCAAAACGGTCGTCGGGCACCTTCGCGAGTGCTTTCGCGAGCACGTCGTCGAGGGCGGGTTCGCTGCCGGGCCGCCTTTCGCTCAAGGGCGGTGGCTGGTCGTACTGATGCGCCCACAGCAGCGCGATGTCCTCGTCGCGCTGGAAGGGGGGCTTGCCGGTCAGGGTCTCGTACACCACACACGCAAGGCTGTACAGGTCGCATCGGGCGTCCACCGGACGGCCGGAGATCTGTTCCGGAGCCACATAGTCGAGGGTGCCGACGAACTCTCCGACGGTGGTGAAGCCGGTGAGTGAGAGCGACTTCTTCGTCAGGCCGAAGTCGGTGAGATAGACGTGCTCGGGATGGTCGCTGTCGGTGCCCTTGGCGACCAGGATGTTGCCGGGCTTGACGTCCCGGTGGACCAGATCGTGTTCGTGTGCCGCGTCGAGCGCCGACGCCACCTGCGCGGCGATGCGGATGGCGGTGGTCGTGGGAAGCGGGCCGTCGCGGTCGAGCAGGGCTCGCAGGTCGAGGCCGGAGACATAGCGCATCGCGATGTAGAGAATCCCCTCTGTCTCGCCCGCCTCGAAGATCGGCACGATATGGGGATGGTCGATCGCCGCGGCCACGCGTGACTCGTGGGTGAAGCGGCGCCGGAAGGTGTCGTTGCGGGCGAGCTCAGGAGCGAGCAGCTTGAGCGCGACCGTACGGTCCAGGCGCAGGTCCCGCGCGCTGTAGACGACGGCCATGCCGCCGCGGCCGATCTCGCGCTCCACGCGGTAGCCGGCGATCTGCTCGCCGATCAGGCCGGAGGGCCGCCCCGCGTACGGGTTCTCGCCCGACGCCCGTTCCATCAGGTGGTCCCGGAACGCTCGGGGCCCCGGTCGTGCGGGGCCTCTGCCGACGCGGCGGGCAGCTCAGCCATGGGGGGATTCTATCCAGCGGCCTCCCCCGGCGCCCGGCGTGATGGGGTGCCGCCCGCCCGGCCGTGTTCGAGGAATCCCGCCTCAGCCGCAAGCCCGGCACCCCGCCTCGCGTGGTCGCGGCGGGGTGCCGGTCCCGGCTGGTACCGGCCGGTCGGGGCCTGGGCTCAGGCCGTGTCCGTGTTCAGGAGCGCGGTCCCCTCGGCGAGGGCCTCCCGTGCCGCGGCGAGCGCCTCTCCGCGGTCCTCGGGCACGAGGCCGATCCGGGTGCGGCGGTCCAGCAGGTCCGCCTCGTCGAGAGCGCCCTCGTGCCGGACCGCCCAGAGCAGTTCCGCCCTGGTGATGGGGTGACCCGGGACAGCGGGCCGGGCCAGGGCAGGGTCGGCGGCGGCCAGGGCATGGACGGCCAGGGCCTCCGTACCGTAGCGGCGCACCAGACGGCGGGGGGCGCTGAGGGTCGCCAGGGTGCTGGGACGGGCGGCGCCGACGAGGGGGGTGCCGGCGGTGCGGCACGGTCCGGCGGTCAGTCGCCGCGCGGCGACGGCCGCGTCCACGGCGTCCTGGGCCATGCGGCGGTACGTGGTGAGCTTGCCGCCGACGACGGTGACGACGCCGTCGGGCGAGGTGAGCACGGCGTGCTTGCGGGAGATGTCGGCGGTGCGGCCGGAGCCGTCCGTCCCCGAGGTGTCCAGGAGTGGCCGGAGCCCGGCGAAGGCCCCGACGACGTCGTCACGGCTGAGCGGGACGTCGAGTGCGGAGCCGAGCGTGTCGAGCAGGAAGCCGATGTCCGTCTCGGGCACCTCGGGCACGTCCGGGATGTCCCCGTCGACCGGTTCGTCGGTCAGACCGACGTACACCCGGCCGTCGCCCTGCGGTAGGACCAGCACGAAGCGGTTGCTCTCCCCGGGGATGGGGATGTGCAGGCCGGCCGAGAGACCGCCGAGGCTCTCGGAGCGCAGCACGAGGTGAGTACCCCGGGACGGGCGCAGCCGGATGTCGTCCACGAGGCCACCGGCCCAGACACCGGTCGCGTTGATGACCGCGCGGGCGCGGATCTCCAGGGTCTCGCCGGTGAGTTCGTCGCGGACCGTGGCACCGCTGCCGGTCACGCTGAGCGCCCGTGCGCGGGTGAGGACACGGGCACCGTGAGCCGCCGCGGTCCGGGCGATCGCGGTGACGAGGCGGGCGTCGTCGGCGAGCTGACCGTCCCAGGACAGCAGCCCGCCGCGCAGACCGGTCGGGCGCAGCGCGGGGGCCATGTGCCGGGTCTCGACCGCGGAAAGCGTGCGAGGAGCGGGGAGGGTGCGGCGCGAGGTGCGGGCGGCGAGCCGCAGCATGTCGCCCGCGAGGAAACCGGCCTGGGCGAGGGCCGCCTGTCCGCGTGAGACGAGCGGAGTGAGAGGCAGCACGAACGGCTGGGCGCGCACGAGGTGCGGAGCGGTGCGTTCCATCAGGATGCCCCGCTCGACGGCGCTCTCGTGGGCGACGTCGAGCTGGCCGGTGGCGAGGTAGCGCAGTCCGCCGTGGATCAGCTTGGAGCTCCACCTGGAGGTACCGAAGGCGAAGTCGTGGGCATCGATGGCGGCGACGCTCAGGCCCCGGGTGGCGGCGTCGAGTGCGGCGCCGGCGCCGGTAGCGCCGAGTCCGACGACGAGAACGTCGACCTGGCCGGATTCGGCGCCCTCGGCCAGCTCGGCGAGCTCACGGGCGCGACGCGCGGCGGTGAGTGACGAGGCGGGGGTGGCGTGTGCGGCGGCAGGCTGGGCTCCGGCAGGGCGGCTCATGGGGTGAGGATCCTCTCCAGAAGGGTCCGCAGCTCTTCGAGGAAGGCCGCGTCGGTGAGGCGGGGGTCGGCCTCGTCGGTCATCGTGCGCAGCGAGAGCGTGAAGGACTGGACGACGAGCAGCAGCGCACGGGCTTGCAGGTCGATGTGTTCCCTGCGGACGGACCCGTCTGCGTGGCCTTCCGCCAGGGCGGCGGTGATGAGCCCGAGCAGGGCTTCCTGGCTGGCGCCACGGCGGTCGAGCACGTACGGCAGCAGCAGTTCGGGGTCGACGTCGAGGATCTTGTGGAACAGCGGATGCGCCCGGAAGGCGCCGACTCCGGCCACCAGTCCCTCCACGAGCCGCGTCCGGGTGGGGGCGCCCTGCTTGACCGTCGGCATGGTGGTGACCGCGACGCTGATCCATTCCCTGGTCATCAGATCGCCGACGAGCGAACGCACGTCGGGCCAGCGACGGTAGAGCGTCATCCGGGAGACACCGGCACGGCGGGCCACGTCGGTGAGCGTGGTGCGGCGCACGCCGACGGCCAGGACACAGTCGCGTGCCGCGTCGAGCACGGCATCTTGGTCCGCATGGTTGTGACGAATGGGCGTCATCTGTCACAGTGTAATGCAGTGCAGGGGCGAGCGAGCCGGAGGGACCCGCGCGGAAAGCGCCCCCGTCCCCCGGGCCGAAGGCCAGGGGGGAAGCCCCAAGACCCTCGCGGCACTGCGCCCCCGCGAAACCGACGGTGAGGAATGACTCGAGTGATGTCGACCGACATGTTGTGGAGCGGCTGGGGAGACCCGGCCAAGGCGGCCGCGCTGCCTGAATCGGTGACCGGCCTGCTGCGTGACCTGCTCGGAGTCGTGCCTCGTGAGAGCGGTCCCGCCGGGCTGGGCGACATCACGGTCGCCGGCACCCCGCTGGGCGACAAGGCGCTCCAGACGCTCGCCGAGCGTGTGGGCGGGCCGGAGCATGTGCGGACCGACGCGGAGAGCCGTATCCGGCACACCCGCGGCAAGTCGACTCCGGACCTGCTGCGCATCCGCGCCGGCGAGACCGACGACATCCCGGCCGCGGTCGTGCTTCCGGGCAGCCACGACGAAGTGCTCGCCGTGCTGCGCGCCTGCGCGGAGCTGGACCTGGCCGCCGTGCCGTTCGGCGGCGGCACCTCGGTCGTGGGCGGTCTGGCCCCGCAGGGCGGGCGCCTCTTCATCGCACTGGACCTGCGCCGGCTCGACGCCCTCACCACCCTGGACGAGGTCTCGCGCACGGCCACCCTCCAGGTGGGTCTGCGGGCACCGCAGGCCGAGGCGCTGCTGAACGAGCAGGGCTTCACCCTGGGCCACTTCCCGCAGTCGTACGAGTGGGCCACCATCGGCGGGTTCGCCGCGGCCCGCTCCAGCGGTCAGGCGTCCGCCGGCTACGGCCGCTTCGACGAGATGGTGCTGGGCCTGACCGTGGCCACCCCCGAGGGCACCCTGGACACCGGCCGGGCCCCGCGGTCGGCCGCGGGCCCCGATCTGCGTCAGCTGGTACTCGGCTCCGAGGGCGCACTGGGCGTCATCACCTCGGTGACCGTCAGGATCAGGCCGCTTCCGCAGGTCCGTGTGTACGAGGGCTGGCGCTTCCCCTCGTTCGAGGCCGGTGCGGCGGCGCTGCGCAAGCTCGCCCAGGACGGCCCGCGGCCGACCGTGCTGCGGCTGTCGGACGAGTCGGAGACCTTCATCGGCCTGGCACAGCCGGACAAGATCGGCAACGCGGAGGCGTCGGCCGCCGGATGTATGGCGATCGCGGGATACGAGGGCACCCCGGAGGACACCACCGAGCGCCGTGAGCAGGCCCGGAAGGTGCTGCTGGCCTGCGGTGGCGAGTTCGCGGGCGAGGAGCCCGGCGAGCGCTGGGCCCACGGCCGCTACAACGCGCCCTATCTGCGGGATGCCCTGCTTGACGCCGGGGCGTTCGCGGAGACGCTGGAGACGGCCACGTACTGGTCGAATCTGCCGGTGCTCTATGACGCCGTGCGCCAGGCGCTGACGGCCACGCTCACCGAGGCGGGCACTCCTCCGCTGGTCATGTGCCACATCTCGCATGTGTACGAGAACGGCGCGTCGCTGTACTTCACCGTGGTCTCGGCCCAGGGTGAGGACCCCGTCGCACACTGGGCCCCCGTCAAGAAGGCCGCCAACGACGCGATCATCGCGGCCGGTGGCACCATCAGCCACCACCACGGCGTGGGCACCGACCACCGCGACTGGTTCGCCCGTGAGATCGGTCCGGTCGGGGTACGGATCCTGCAAGCCGTCAAGGCCGAGCTCGACCCCGCAGGTGTGCTCAGCCCCGGCATCCTGATCCCGCCCCGCTGATCCGCCCGGTCCCGTCCGCGGGCACCGGCCATCCCTCATCCTCAAGCCACCGACCCCTCATCCGGCCGGCCTTCCGAAAGGCGCACACATGCGACAGTTCACCGCCGTCGTCAACCCCACCGCTGGAGGCTCCAGCGGAGCGGCCGGGCTGCTGGTGGTGGCCCGGCTGCTGCGGGAGGCGGGTGCCGAGCTCGACACCCAGTACAGCCGGAGCCTGGAGCACGCGCAGGAGCTCGCGCGCCAGGCCGGTGAGCAGGGGCGCGTGGTGCTCGCCGTGGGCGGTGACGGGATGGCCGGCTGCGTGGGCGGGGCGCTGAGCGGGACTGACGCGGTGCTCGGCCTCGTACCGGCGGGACGCGGCAATGACTTCGCCCGCGCGCTGGGGCTGCCCACCGACCCGGCCGAGCTGGTCGATGTGCTGCTGAACGGGTCGCCCCGGCCGGTCGACACCATCGAGGTCGAGTCGGCCGTCCATGCCAGGACGTCCGTACTGGGCAGTGTCTACTCCGGTGTCGACGCGGTCGCCAATCTCCACGCCAATTCCGCGAAGCTGCTGCGCGGGTCCGCTTCCTACTACGCGGGCGGTCTGCGGGCCATGGCGACCTGGCGGCCCGCCGCGTTCCGGGTCACCGTGGACGGGGTGGAGTACGAGCGCAGCGGCTACACCGTCGTCGCGGCCAACTCGGGCTACTACGGCTCAGGGCGCAACATCGCGCCGGGGGCGCGGATCGACGACGGGCTCCTGGATGTCGTGATCATCCGGCATGCGCCCCGGCACCTGTTCTTCGCCATGATGAACGAGCTCAAGACGGGCGCCCATGTGGACCGCCCCGAGGTCGAGATCGTGCGGGGCAAGGAAGTGCGCATCGAGGCCGACCGCCCCGTCCCGTACGGGACGGACGGCGAGGTCAACGCCACACTCCCGGTGACGGCCCGCGTCCAGCCGGGTGCCCTCAAGGTGCTGCACTGAAGGGCACCGCACTGAACCTGTCGTACTGAACTCGGCTTATTCCACCGTCACTTGACCCAAAACCCCATGGCCCACGGGGCGACACCTCCAGGTGTCGCCCCGTGGGTTTTGTGCTGCGCATCGCCGAACCGAGAAGGGTCTTTTGTCCGAAATTGCCATAGGACGGCCCCACCTAATTCAGACTCTTGTGGCGGCAATCACAGAAACCGACACTTGCCGTAGACCGTCCATATTCGGATGCTAGGAATTCCCTAGGCGGTTCCCACCTTTTAGCTATGAACCGCAGCACACGGGATCAGGTCAGACTAATCACGTGAAAGGCCCGACAATATGCGGCTGTCTCCCCTCCCCCAGAAGGCCCCCTCCAAGGCGTTCCGCTACCTCGTAGGCAGCGCCGCCGGCGCGGCCGTTCTGCTCGGTGTCAGCACGGCCGCCTTCCCGGCGTCGGCATCGGCAACTCCCGCCAGTTCGCAGCGCATTGACGTCTGGATCGACCACGCGCTCCTGGTCATGCGAGCCGAGGGAATTCCCGGGAGCCACGAAGGGATCCGCCGCAATCTCATACGCGAGTCGGCCGGTGACCCTTTCGCCATCAACCTCTGGGACTCGAATGCCAAGGCGGGCATTCCCTCTAAAGGCCTCATGCAGGTAATTGACCCCACATTTCGGACATACCACGTCAATGGCACCTCTTGGGACATCTACGACCCGATTGCCAACATCACCGCCGCATGCAATTACGCGGCCAAGCGCTACGGGTCCATCGACAACGTCAACGGCGCGTACTGAGACGCGGCCCCGACTCCTCGGACACCGCCCGGTGAAAGCGGTACAAACCAGGCGTACCCTGGTCACACCGCCGTAACGCACCGCGAGTGACTGATGGAGGCGGCGTATGACCGACCCCCACGGCTTCCTCAAGACCCCCCGCCGCCCCGTCCCGGCGCGGCGGGTCGAGGAGCGGCTCGACGACTGGCGGGAGGTCTACGCGGGGCAGGTACTTCTCCCGCTGGTGTCCGAGCAGGCGGGGCGCTGCATGGACTGCGGGATTCCGTTCTGCCACAGCGGCTGCCCCCTCGGGAACCTCATCCCCGAGTGGAACGCCTACGCCACACGGGGTGACTGGCGCGCCGCCGCGGAGCGGCTGCACGCCACCAACAACTTCCCCGAGTTCACCGGGCGACTCTGTCCGGCACCCTGCGAGGACGCCTGTGTGCTGGCCATCAACACCGATCCGGTGACCATCAAGAACGTCGAGCAGGCCATCGCCGACGAAGCCTGGGAGCGCGGCTACACACCGCCGCGGCCTCCGGAGCGGCTCAGCGGGAAGTCCGTGGCCGTGATCGGCTCGGGACCAGCGGGGCTGGCCGCCGCACAGCAGCTCACCCGCATCGGTCACACGGTCGCCGTGTACGAACGAGCCGACCGGGTGGGCGGACTGCTGCGCTATGGCATCCCCGAGTTCAAGATGGAGAAGCAGTACCTGGACCGCCGTGTGGAGCAGATGCGGGCGGAGGGCACCAAGTTCCGCACCTGCGTGGACGTCGGCGGCGATCTCGACGCCAGGGAGCTGCGGAGGCGCCATGACGCGGTGGTCGTCGCCGTGGGCGCGATGGAGCAGCGGGAGCTACCCGTCCCCGGGCGCGAGCTCGGCGGTATCCACCAGGCCATGGATTACCTGACGCTCGCCAACCGCGTCAGGGAAGGCGACTACGCCGCCACCCCGCTCAGCGCCGAGGGGAAGCACGTGGTGATCATCGGTGGCGGCGACACCGCGTCGGACTGCCTGGGCACGGCACTTCGCCAAGGCGCGGCCTCGGTGGTGCAGCTCGACATCAACCCGGAGCCGGGCGACGCCCGCCCGGACACCCAGCCCTGGCCGGTCACCCACCCGAAGGTGTTCCGGATCTCGCACGCCCACCAGGAGGCGCGGGGCCGCGAGGGCTCGGACCCCAGGCTGTTCGCCTCCGCCACGCTCCGCTTCGAAGAAGGCTCCCCGGGGCAGGTCCGGGCGCTGTGCCTGGCGGAGGTGGAGCCGGTGCGCCGGAGTCCGCTACCTGGCACCGAACGCGCGGTCCCCGCGGAGCTGGTCCTCATCGCGCTCGGCTTCTCCGGACCCGAGCGGCACAGCGGGCTGCGGGAGCAACTCGGGCTCGCCCTGGACGACCGGGGAAACTTCGCACGGGACGAGGCCTTCGCGGCGCTGGCGGGTGCGGCCGCCGAGACAGGGGGCGGGGTGCTCGACGGGGTGTTCGTGGCCGGTGACGCCGGGCGCGGTCAGTCACTCGTGGTGTGGGCCATCGCGGAAGGCCGGGCTGCGGCCGCCGCGACGGACCGCTATCTGACCGGGACCACCGTGCTTCCCGCACCGATCGCCGCCACCGACCGGCCGCTGGTCGCCTGACCCCGGTGGCCGGCCCGGCCGCTGCTCCCGACGACAACCCGAAACCTCAGTAACCGAACCCCAAGACTGGGCGTGGACAGTGGCCCGCTGCCTGATCCACCTCGGCACTCCACAACCCCACCCTGAAGGACCAGTCCGTGGAGGAGGTCTACGACCGCATCGCCACCGATCTGCGACGGCAGCGGCGGCTGGCCACCCTCCGAGGAAAGGCCGTCGGCGACATCCACGGTGAGCCGCTGCGCCCGCCCGGCGCTCCCGTCCATCTCGACGAGTTCTACCGGCGGGCACTGCTCAGCGGCCATCAGCCGCACACCGATCGCGACCGCGGACTGCTCCCGGCCGGCCTGGTCGAGGGAACCGCGCCATCACCCACCCTCTCGTGCCGTGGGACGCCCGACTCTCGCGCTGGTTCGACGAGTTCGTACCCCGACCGGAGCCGGTGCGCAGCTGCGCCCTGCCGGTGCGGCGTCAGGACCCCGCCATCCCGCGCGCCGGGCGGTACTTCCCTCCCGAGGAGATCGTCCGGTACACCTTCGCGGTCGACACATCGGGTTCCGTGACTCCTCCAACCCCTAAGCGGGGGTGGCTTCTCGCTAAGCGGGTTGAGCTTCGCGACGGACCAGCCCGGCCCGTAGAACATTCAGGGCGCCCACCGTGTCCGCGTGTGCGCTGTGGCCACACGAAACGCAGTGGAACTTCTCCTGTGTGGGCCGGTTCTCCTTGGCGGTGTGCCCGCATTCGGGGCACCGCCGGGAGGGTTCCGGATGCGCTGAGCTCCCGTGCTCGGGTGCCTGTGCCACCGGCGCCTGTGCTGTGAACCTCCCACCGGGCTGTCACAGAGGTCTGCACTACGGTGCTGGGGCCGGGCCGGGGCGGGCCGGGTGGCGAGGACGGGAGAGCGGGCGGATGGACAGTGGTGCGGGCCGGGGCCGTGTGCTGGTGGTGGATGACGATCCGGCGATCCGCCGGTCTCTGGAGCGCGGACTGCGGCTGGCCGGGTTCTCCGTGGGCCTGGCGGAGGCAGGGCAGTCCGCGCTGGGCCACGTACACGGCGGGTGCGCCGATGTGGTGGTACTGGACATCTCGCTCCCGGACGTCAGCGGCATCCAGGTGTGCCGGGCACTGCGCGACGGGGGCAACGACGTGCCCGTGCTGATGCTGTCCGCTATGGACGAGACGGCGGACCGGATCGCGGGTCTCCAGGCAGGAGCCGACGACTACCTGGTCAAGCCGTTCGCCTTGCAGGAACTCGTCCTGCGGCTGGAGGCGCTGCTGCGGCGCCGTCCGCCCCAGGCCACGGAAACCGTACGAGCCGGGCCGCTCACGCTGAACCCGCCGGCCAGGGAGGCGCGGGTGGACGGTGAGCCGCTGTCCCTGACACGGCGTGAGTTCGAGCTGCTCGAGGTACTCGCACGCAACGAGGGAATCGTGCTGACCAGGGACCAGCTGCTCGACCGGGTCTGGGGCTACGACTTCGAGGTGCGCACGGACGCCGTCGACACCTTTGTCAGCTATCTGCGACGCAAGCTGGAGGCGGGCGGACGGGCCCGGTGCATCCACACGGTGCGGGGTGTGGGCTTCGTGCTGCGCCATGACGGTCCGGTGCAGGACGGATGAAGGACGGAATGAGGGGAGGGGCGGCATGCATGCCCGACTGAAAGCCCGGATCCGGACGGCAGCCCGGATGAAGCTGTCCACCCGGATCGCACTGGCCGTGGCCGTCGCCGTGCCGGTCCTGGTGCTCGCGGCCGCATGGCTGCTGCTCCAGTTGGTGACACGCGACGCGCATGCGCAGCAGGACGCACTGCTCGCACAGCGCGCCGCACAGGTCGCCGATGAGGCCCGGGGGTTGCTGCGGGCAGCGGCGAAGGACCGGTCGGCCGCGGTCGAACGGGCACGCGAACGCAGGTTGTACGCCTCCGCTCTGGATGTCGGCATCCGGCTGACCGGGCCCGACGGAACGGTCTCCGGAGGCCCGCAGCCATCGGCCTCGGTGGCTCTTCCGGCGGTGGCACCGAAGCCGGTGAGCGTGGCAGACGCACATGGCAGTTGGCGGGTGCTCGCGGTCCCGGTGCGCGGTACGCGCGCGGGAGTCGAAGGAACGCTGTGGCTCTTCTCCCCGGACTCCACCGGTCAGGAGCAGGTGGCCCTCGTCCGCAGGCGTGTGGTGACGGTGGCTCTGCTGGCGGCTCCCGTTGCGGGGTTGCTGGGGCTGGCCATCGCGTCGGGCGCGAGCCGTCCGCTGCGCCGGTTGCAGCGCCGTACCAGCGGGCTCGATCCGGGAGCCGGCACGGCACGGCTCGAGCACGCTCCGACCGGGGTCACGGAGGTGGACGACCTCGCGCGGACCGTGCAGACGGTGCTCACCCGCTACGACGAGCAGGCCGCCCGGGCCTCGGAGGCCCTGGCCACGGCGCGCTCCTTCGCTGCCGCCGCCTCCCATGAACTGCGCACACCGCTGATGAGCATGCAGACGAATCTGGAGGTCCTGAGCGGTCACCCCGGCCTCGGTCCAGGCGAGCGCGCGGAGGTACTGGGCGATCTGCGCACCGAGCACACGCGGATGCTGGGCCTGCTGGTGATGCTGCGTGAGCTCGGCCGGGGTGATCTGGTGGAAGCGGACGCGTTCGGTGAGGTGGATCTGACGGAGGTGATCGACGCATCGGTTGCCGAGGCCACACGCAGACATCCCACGGCGGAGATCACGGTGCGTACCTCATCCGGTCCCGGCGTGTACGGATGGGAGCCGGGGCTCCGTACCGTTGTCGACAATCTCTTGGCCAATGCCCTGGTTCACGGTCGCGGGGCCGATGGGCGGGCCAGCATCGAGGTGGGGCTGCGTGTGGAGAGCGGCGGACCCGGCCAGGTGGCCGTCCTGACGGTGGACGACCGGGGGCCCGGTGTTTCACGGGCGCGGCGCGACGAGGTGTTCGAGCGTTTCAGGCGCGGACCGGACAGCCCCGGTTCCGGACTGGGGCTCACGCTGGTGGCCCAGCAGGCCGCACTCCACCACGGCCAGGCGAGGGTTCTGGACCCGCCGTCGGGCCCCGGGGCCCGTTTCGAGGTACGGCTCCCGCTGCGGGGGGATGCCGGGTCCTCGTTGCCGACCGAACGCGACTGGCTGATCGGCACGGCACGGCTGCCACAAGGTTTCCACAAAGTCGGTTCCTAGCCTCCGCGCAGGCGCAGGCACTTGGGCCGCGCCACGCTCCGGGAGGTACACGTCATGAGGACCGTCAAGACCGCTGCGCTGGCTCTCACCACCGTCACGGCCCTGCTCGCCACCGCGGGCGCGGCCACGGCCGACGCGGGGAAACCCTCGCCTGGGCGTACGCCGAGCGGTGACGGTGCCAAGGCGCTGTGCAAGCGTGCGCCGAAGGTCGAGAAGCGGCTGGAGCGGGCCCTTGAGCGGCTGCGTGGGGACGCCGCACAGCGCGGCTCCGTGAGCCGGCTCGAGAAGCGGGTGGAGAACGCCGAGAAGGCGGGACACACCGAGGTCGAGAAGTACCTCAGTGGCAAGCTCGCGTTCCGCCGGTCCCTCGTGCCGACGCTCGAGAAGCGCCAGAAGGACCTGGCCGCGGTGAAGACCTGGTGCGAGGCGAACAACGGGAACAAGGGCGGGGAGGCGAAGTGAGGCGCGCCCCGTACACCGTCGCGTTCGCCACGGGCTGCCTGGTGGCACTGCTCGGGGTCACGGGCTGTATGCCCGGCGAGGGTGGCGAGAGCGGTGCTGCGCCGACCGAGCGGACGACCGCCGATCCCTCGCAGGTGGCCGAGATGACCAAGCTGGTGGAGGGCGCGGAGTCGGCCGTCGCCGATGCGGAGTCCGCAGCGGCGGAGGACCGCTGAGCGCGGGCCGCTGGTGTGCTGCTGCCGGGGGGGGGGGGGGGGGCCCCCCCCCGCCGCGCCGGCCCCGGGGGGCCCGGGGGTACCCGGGGGCGGGGGGTGCCCGGGGCCAAGTGGGTGCGGTTTCAGGCGGGGGTAGTACCCGGGG
>NZ_JBHWIW010000001.1:96857-141598 GCF_042731955.1 Streptomyces sp. NPDC059828
CCGGGTGCGGCGGTCGGCCGCACCCCGGCAGCGCTGACCCGGGGGTCCCGGAGGATCCCGGGTGCCTGGAGGTCCCGGGTCCCTAGAGGGTCAGGTTCCAGGCGTCGATCTTCCCGGTGTCCTGGGAGGCCACGTCACGGACGCGCAGCTTCCAGGTGCCGGACGCGGTCTCCGACGACGCGTCGACCTCGTAGGTCTTGGCCACGTTGTCGGTGCTGTCGTTGTTGGCGAAGTCCTCGAGCGTGTAGACGGTGCCGTCGGGGGCCACGAGCGAGAGCACAAGGTCACCGCGGTAGGTGTGCTTGATGTCCACGCCCACCTTGAGGGTCGCCGGAGCGTTCCCGCTCACACCGCTGACGGTGATCGAGGACTCGACCGTGCTGTTGTCGGCGATCGCGACGTCCGTGGTGTTCTCGAAGTACTTGCCGGGCGGAGGGGTGGTACCGACGGCCTTGAGCGCGTCGACCTGGCCCTCACCGAAGAACCCGTTCCTGGTGGTCGTGCCCGTGCACCTGCTGTCGGACGGGCAGGCGGTGTCGGTGGCCTGGGAGGCCAGCTTGGTGCGCAGGTCGGCCGGGGTGGCGGTGGGGTTGGTGCTCGCGAGCAGCGCGGCGACACCGGCCACGTGCGGGGACGCCATCGAAGTGCCGCTGAGGTTGCCGTACTTGCCGCCCGGAAGCGTCGAGTAGACACCGGACGCACCGTCGCCGCCCGGGGCGGCGACATCGATGACGTCGCGGCCGAAGTTGGAGTACGAGGCCTTGACGTTGCCCTTGCCCATGGCCGAGACGGTCACCACACCCGGAAGCTCGGTGGGGATGTCGATGCAGGCGTTGGTGATCGTGCGGGTCACCGGGGTCGAGTCGTTGGGGCTCTCGGAGTCGGTGGTCTTGTTGGCGAGGTCGTAGTTGGAGTTGCCCGCCGCCGCGACCTGGAGGGAGCCCTTGCCCTCCGCGTACTCCTGGGCGCGCCTGACGCCCTCGATGATCGCCGCCTGGTCCACGTTGTCCGGGCAGTTGAACTGCCACGGGTCGGTGTAGTAGCTGTTGTTGGTGACCTTGAAGCCGTGGTCACCGGCCCACATGAAGCCACAGACGGTGTTCTCGGCGAAGAACAGGGTGGAGCTGGGCTCGGCGATCCGGACGGAGGAGATCTTCACGCCCGGGGCGACACCGATGACGCCCTTGCCGTTCTTGGCTGCCGCGATGGTGCCCGCGACATGTGTGCCGTGCTGGTCGACGTCGCGCCAGGCCCCGAACCGGGTGTCCGCCTTGCCGTAGGCGCAGGACACCGAGTCGGCCGCGTTGAAGTTGGGCGCGATGTCCTGGTGCAGGTCGTCGACGCCGGTGTCGAGCACTCCGACCTTGACGGTGGCGGAGCCGGTGGTGACGGCCCAGGCCTTGTCCGCGTTGATCTGGGTCATGTCCCAGCGGTTGGACTCGGTCAGGGTCGTGGTGGCCTGCGTGGGCGTGGCAGGCAGCGCGGGGTTGTAGGCGTCGGCGGGGATGTCGGAGGTGCGGGTGGCACCGACCTTCTGGACGCCGCTGACGCCGCGCATGGTGGCGGCGAAGGAGGTGGAGGTGGAGTGCGCCACGATCACGCCGATGGCGTCGTAGTGGGCGAACACCGTGCCGCCGTTACCGGTGACCGCGGTGCGTACGGCGGAGGTGTCACCGGGCGCGGTGATGACCAGGTAGGCCCTGGTGCCCGCGGCCCAGGACGCGGTGGCTGTGGCAGGGGCGGCACTGGGGGCCGCCTGGGCTGCCGCGACGGGAGTCACGAACGCCGCTGCCGCCCCGAGCGCGGCGATGGCCACGACCGTGCGTCTGAGCTGGCGGGATATGGGGGTAGGCAAAGCATCCTCCGAAAGCCCGGTGGTGCTGTGACACCGCCGGGCCATGATGTGGGAAGTGGTGGACGAAAGATGCCAGACCGCAGCCCCATATGGGAAGAGTTTGATCACACAAGTCGCTTTCACCCTCGAGCGGTTGGCGACTTCCGATCCACCCGTTGCGGGCGATGTTCACATCTGACGTGCCGTCATATCCCTTTACTGTTCATCGGATTCGCCCGCCGGTCCAGCGTTGGTCGCGGTCCGTGTCGTCGGTGGGATTGGTTCGTTCGAAGCCGAGCTCGCTGCCCACTTCGTCCGACTCGGGTTCCAATGCGAAACCCGGGGCGATCCAGGGGTGCAGGATCCCCGCGGCATCGATGGTGAAGAGCAGATTCACCCCGCTCCCGCCGCTGACCGACGCACACGTCCAGATGCCGGCCCCGCGGTCGGTGTCGCCGCGCGAGTCCAGGCAGAAGGCGGGATCCGCAGCGCTGCGCAGCAGTCCACTGGGCTCAAGGCTCCACTGCTGAGTGGCGGCTCCCGAGCAGGGGGCGGTGACCACGTCGGTGCGATTGACCATCACGCCGTCCTCGATGTCCAGGCACAACCCGGTGGCCTCGTTGACCACTTGGGTGCGGCCACCGCCCGGGACGATGCGTGGAATCCGGGGAGCCACCGGGCTGGAGGGGGCGGCGGTCGGCGCCGAGGGCTTGGGCGGAGCGGCCGATGCGGACGGAGTCGGCGGCTGGCGCGAGGGCTGCTTCGAGGGTGTTGTGGAGGGCGATGGGGTGGGCGGGAGGAGCGGTGTACTGGCGGTGGGTCCGGCCTGCCGGACGGGCGGTTCCCCGGTGCCGGTCTGCACCGCCGCGGTGTCGTCGGATGCCGTCGCGAGGAGTGTGCTGACCGTGACGGCGCCGCCGGAGACCGCCACCGCCGCGGCGATGGCGACGGACCGGGACGGGATGCGCAGCGTGGCTCGGAGCCGCTTCACTCCGCCTGCCGGATTCGCGCCGGCGAACGGGGCTACGCGCCCCGTCCCGTCCCCCCCACCGCGCCCCGCCACAACGGCGTCGAACAGTCCGGGCGCCGGTACGTGTGCGGTGTAGGAGGCCCCACCCCACCCGATGAGACCCTCCGCGCACACGACCCGGGGCTCGTCGGCCATCCTGGTCAGCGCGGCGACCAGCCCCGTGCAGCCGGGACACTGTTCCAGATGGACCGTCAGATCCTGGCTGTAGCGGCGGTCTTCGGGGCCCGTGGCGGCATCGATGATACGGCGGTACCCCAGACACCTCGGGTCGCCGCGCTCCAGCTGGGCCTGGATCCATGCCCGGCGCAGGGCGTCCCGCGCCTTGGGCCGCAGTCCGCGGACCGTGTCCGTGGGGATGCCGAGGAAGCCCCCGACGGTGGCGTCGGCCTCGTCGTCCACGATCGCGTACCAGAGGACGCCACGCATGAGCTCCGGTAGCCGGTGGAAGCCCACACACATGGCGGACGAGGCCTCGGCACCGGCCTCGATCCAGGTGAGGAAGTCGGGTTCGAGACGGTCACGGCGGCTTCCGGCTCCCCAGGCGCGGCCGGTCCGCTGCACCAGCATCAGCAGATGGTGGCGCCAGGTCCCGCTCGGCTCGATGCCCCGGAGGGCTTCCTGGACGGCGAGATCGAAGGCCCGCACTGCCAGTTGGTTGGCGGCGGTCTGGTTGCTTGTGCACAGGCGGGTGTAGGCGAGCACCGCGGGCAGATGGCGGCGCTTGAGCTCCAGGGCCGCCGGTTGCGCGGCCGGGGCGCCGGCGCGGATCCGTTCGGTGAGCTCGGAGTCCGTGAGACCGGTGTGCACCTGCTTCTCGTGCGCGGCATCCGGATCCGCGCGGTGGAGCTCTGACACCCTGTGACTCCTCATTCGCTACGCACGGCGGACGGCCCTCAGGCACCGGTCTGTCCGCCACCGGAACGCCTCCGGTTTGTTACCTATGGGAACAAGTGCCCATGGTGGGGGCTGCGGTGTGCGCGTGGAAAGGTGTTTCCGAAGGTAAGTCGTGCCAAACATCAGCAGTCGGGCCGGGTTTCCGTCCTTGGCGCCGTCCGAGCCGGGTGTGAACTGGCCGCAGCCGGGCGTCAGTCGGGCGCGGTCGTTGTTCCATCCGGTCGAGGCAGAGCCTGTTCCGTCCATATGGTCTTGCCGGACGGTCCGTAGCGGGTGCCCCAGCGCTGAACGAGCTGGGCGACGATGAACAGGCCGCGCCCGCCCTCGTCGTCGTCCGCGCTGTGGCGCAGATGGGGGGAGGTGTGTGCGGCGTCGGCGACTTCGCACACCAGCGCGCGGTCATGGATCAGTCGCAGGTGCAGCGGGCCTGCGGCGTGCCGGACGGCATTGGTGAGCAGCTCGCTGACGATCAGCTCGGTGGGGAACACGAGCTCATCGAGCCCCCAGGTCCGCAGACGCTCCGCGGCCGATTCCCGGGCGCGACCGACCGACACGGGCTCGGCCGGGAGATCCCAGGTGGCGACCCTGCGGCAGTCGAGCTCGCGGGTGCGCACCAGCAGCAGGGCCGAGTCGTCGCTGGTCGTGCCCTCCGGCAGGAGTGCCGTGACCACCCGGTCGCAGATGTCGTCCAGTGACCCCCTGCTGTCGGCGAGTGCGTGTTTCAGGGTGGCGAGTCCTTCGTCGACATCCCGGTCACGCGACTCGACCAGGCCGTCGGTGAAGAGCGCCAGCAGACTGCCCACGGGCAGCTCGACGTCGAAGCAGTCGAACGGCAGTCCGCCAAGACCCAGCGGCGGGCCGACGGGCAGATCCAGGATGGTGACCTGCCCGTCGGGGTGCACGACGGCGGGCGGTGGATGGCCCGCGCGGGCCATGGCGCAGTGCCTGGACGCCGGATCGTAGACCACGTACACACACGTGGCACCGGTGGCCACGTCCTCGCTGTCGGTGAACCCGACCGACGTGGTGGACGGGGCGGATTCGGTGGCGGTGCCGGAGCGGTCCTCGGCGGCCTGGACCACCAGGTCGTCGAGCCGGGTGAGCAGCTCGTCGGGGGGCAGGTCGAGCGGCGCGAGTGCCCGGACCGTCGTACGCAGCCTGCCCATGGTGGCCGCGGCGTGGACCCCGTGGCCCACCACATCGCCGACGACCAGTCCGACACGGGTGCCGGAGAGCGGGATGACATCGAACCAGTCGCCGCCCACACCGGTCACATCGTCCGTCGGCAGATAGCGATAGGCCAGATCCACCGCCGAGTTCGACGGCAGATGCCGGGGCAGGAGCTGACGCTGAAGGGCGAGCGCCGCCGATCGTTCACGGGTGAAGCGGCGGGCGTTGTCGATGGACACCGCCGCCCTGGCGACCAGCTCGTCCGCCAGCGCCACCGCGCCGCTGTCGAAGACGCCCGCCCCGTCGCCGCGGACGAAGGAGACCAGGCCCAGCGGGTTGCCGCCGATCCGCAGTGGCACCACCAGGGTGTCCTCTTCGCGCACCAGCCCTCCGGACGCGAGGCTGCGCTGCTGCGGCGAGTCCGGGGCGTAGGTCACCGGCCGGCAGGGCCGGGACTGCGAGACCACGGCCTCCGGGGTGCCGTCGGTGCCGGGCTCGACACGGCGGCCGGCGGTGCGGATCAGCACCGTGTCCGGACCGAGCGTCCCCGGTGCCTCGCCCTCCAGCACGGGGGCGGCTATGTCCACGTCGACGCGGCCGGCGAACTCCGGGACCGCCACCTCGGCAAGCTCCTCGGTCGTGGCGACGACGTCGAGCGTCGTCCCTACATGACGGCTCGCTTCCACGAGCAGATTCAACTGCCGCTGGGCCTCGTAGCGTTCCGAGATGTCGAAAGCGTCCTCGCAGACTCCGAACACATGCCCGTCGGGGTCCTGCAGCCGGTAGTAGGAGCAGGACCAGAGGTGCTCGACGCCGGGGTCGCTGGGTTGCTCACCGCGGAAGTGCAGGTCGAGCAGCGCCTCACCGGTCTCGAGCACATGGCGCAGGACGTCGTCGAGCCGCTCCGGATAGCCCGGCGAGATGAATCTTCCCTCGGGGTACAGATCGGAGCCCCGCTTGCCACGGAAGGCGGCGAACGGCAGTCCGATCTCCTCCTCGTACGCGGCGTTGCACCAGGTCAGATGGAGGTCGGTGTCATGGATGGCGAGCCCGACGGGCGACTGCGTGGCCAGGCCGTGCAGCAGGGCGAAGCGGGACTCCCAGAGCCGGAGTCCGCCGCGCTCCGCCGCCACCAGGACCTGCCCCTCCCCCACCGTGCCGGTCAGCGGGGACACCACGGTGACCAGCTGAAGGCGGTGGCCGTCCCGGTGGACGGCCAGGCACACGTCCCCTTCGTCGGGCCATGGGCCGGCGGGTGCGGCGGAGCCGTACTGGGGCGAGGTGGCGGGCTCCCGGTTGGGAGGCGCCGCAACGGGGGTCAGAAACGCCTCCAGGGAGCGGCCCACGACGTCCTCGGGACGGTAGCCGAGCAGGTTCTGCGCGGCGGGGCTCCAGCCGATGACGAGGCCCCGGCTGTCGAGCACCACCGTGGCGGCCCTGGTGACGTCCAGGGGGCCACGGAAATCGCCGTTCTCGGCTGCCATCCGTGCGCTCACGACGCCCCACCGGCCTGATTCATCATGTCCAGAATCCGCCCGCAGCCAGGCGCCCGCAACGCGTTCACAGCCGGACCACGACGAGCGCGATGTCGTCGCGGGCCCCGCCACTGACCCCGAGACGCGCCAGCACCGCGTCGGCGAGCCGCTCCGCGCCGAGCCGGTGATACCGGGCGAGGGCGTCGGTGAGCCTGGCGAGACCCGAGTCGATGTCCTCGCCGCGGCGCTCGATGAGTCCGTCGGTGTAGAGGACCAGTGTGGCGTCGGGGCTGTAGGAACAGCTCGTCTGTGGCCGGGGCACATGTGCGGGACGGGCGCCCAGCGGCGGATCGGTCGCCTGGTCCAGGAGCTGGTAGTCGCCGCCGCGGTGCAGCAGCACGGGCGGCGGATGTCCGGCGCTGCTGTACGTGATCAGCCGGCTACGGGTGTCGATGACCACTTGGGCCGCAGTGGCTGCCAGGGCGCCCTCCACGGAGCGGGCGTACAGCCCCAGCACTTCCAGGGCCTGGGCGGGGCCGGCGACGGCCCGGGTCGCCGCACTCAGGGCGCTGCGGAGCATGCCCATGATGGTTGCGGCTTCCAGACCGTGGCCCACGACGTCGCCGACCGCCACGGCGAATCGTTCCTCGTTGAGGTCGGCGACGTCGTACCAGTCGCCGCAGACGTTGAGGGAGCCGATGGCCGGCAGATAGCGCACCGCGATGTCCTGGTGTTTGACGAGGTCGGGTGCGTGGAGCATGGCCTCTTGCAGGGTGAGCGCGACCTGGCGTTCGCGGGCGTGGGCGTCGCGGAGTTCGTCGTTGAGCCGCTGGAGCTCTCGCGCCCGCGCGTAGAGCTCGGCTTCCATCTCCTCTTCCCGCTCGCTCGGATTGGCTCCCGAGTTGCGGGAGCGGATGAAAGCGGTGACGTCCTCGACCCGGTGGATGATCCAGACGGTGGCGCCGTGCGCGTCCAGGACCGGTGTGTTGATCGTGGACCACCAGCGCTCCTCGAACCGGCCCGGCTCGTCCACGAGGGGGATGTCGTACCTCTGGAGGGCCATCGAGTCCGGCGCCCGGGTGTCCACGACTCGGTGCAGCGAAGCCTCCACATTGGCCACCCCGTCGACGTCCGGGGCGGCGGGGTTGTCCGGGAAGGCGTCGAAGACGTACTGCCCGATCAGATCCTTCCGTGTCCGGAAGGTGGCGAGCAGGTAGGCGCGATTGACGTCGACGATGACGAAGTCCGTGTCCAGCACCAGATACGGGCTCGGCGTGGCGGCGAACAGCGCTGCGTAGTCGATAGTCATGCCATCACGCGCCTGCCCTTCCGGACATACGGACCATGGCCCCGTGTCTCTGGCTCTCCGATCAATCTACGAGGCTTCCGGCGCGCGCGCAGCGGCGGCCCGGGAGGGACCGCTCCGGGTGGGACACGACGACCACGCACCGGTGTGAACTCCCTCACAGCCGAGAAGGACAACGCGCCGCCCGTGATCTTCGTACTGCTCGGCAAGACCCGCGCGGCTCCTGCCGGATGCGCGCGGAGCCTGATCGGAGGAGCAGGGCCTTCCGGAGGCGCAAGGCTCCGGAAGGCGCAAGACCCTGAGGAGCAGCCGCACCATGCGCGAAGTGATCACTGCGCCACGCTCACGCCGCAGGCAGGGCATCGGGCGCCCGCGTCGGATCGACTACCCCCGATCCGGCAGAGGCGGTGTCCGCCGCTGGGTCCCGTCGTGGCGGCTGTCCCTCGGGGTGTTCCTGAGCCTCGCCGGGGGGCTTCTGGGTCTGTTCGCCGGTGTCTACGTGTACGTCGACGTACCCAGCGAGAACGCCGCCGCCAGCCAGCAGGCCAATGTCTACTACTGGGCCGACGGCAGCCCGATGGTGACCGTGGGCTCCGTCAACCGGCAGAACGTGCCGCTGGCCACCGTGCCCGTGCCGGTCCGCAACGCCGCCATCGCCGCCGAGAACGCGGGCTTCTACACCGACTCCGGTGTCTCCCTTACCGGGCTGGCCCGTGCGGCCGTCAACATGGCCCGGGGCCAGGAGACCCAGGGCGGGTCCACCATCACCCAGCAGTATGTGAAGAACACCTATCTGTCGCAGGAGCAGACGCTGTCCCGCAAGGCGCAGGAGTTCTGCATCGCGCTGAAGCTGGACAGCCGGAAGTCCAAGGACGAGATCCTCCAGGGCTACCTCAACACCAGCTGGTTCGGTCGCGGCGCGTACGGCATCCAGGCCGCCGCGAGGGCGTACTACGGGGTGGGGGTCGCCGAGGTGAACCCCAGTCAGGGTGCTTTCCTGGCCACGCTGCTGAAGGGCGGAAACGCCTACGATCCAGCGCTCGGTGAAGGCAACAGGCGTCGGGCGGTGGAGCGTTGGTCGTGGATCCTGGACCGTGAGGTCGAGCTGGGTATGCTGTCGCCGCAGGAACGCGCCGGATACACGTCGTTCCCGGAACCGCGCAAGCAGTCCCTGGACAACAGCCTCAGCGGCCAGACCGGCTATCTCGTCGACCTCGCGAAGCGGTATGTCAAGAAGCAGACCGGGCTCACGGACGCCGACCTCGACCGCGGTGGCTACCGTGTTCACACCACGTTCGACAAGAGCGCGGTGCGCGAGCTGGAACGCTCCGTGGAAGGGATCCTCGCGAGCGGCCTGGATCCCGAGTCCCGTGCTGAGGACAGGTTCGTGGAGGTCGGCGCTGCGTCCGTACGGCCCGGCGACGGGGCGATCGTCGCGGTCTACGGGGGCGAGGACGCGACCCGTCACTTCACCAACAACGCGGACACAGCGGGGGTTCCCGCGGGCGCGGTGTTCAAGCCGTTCGTCCTGGCGACCGCGTTGCAGCACGGTGTGCGGGGCGGTGACGGCGCCGTGCGGTCCGTGTCAACCGAGAGTTTCTACGACGCGGCCGGACGGCTCTCATCGCGTCTGCTGCCGGTGGACGGCGGCCGGCAGACCTTGCCTGCTCCGCTGGCTGCGATCGAGCGGTTCCCGACCCTGCGGGAGGCCATGGCATCGTCGGCCGACACGCCTTTCCGGCAGCTCGGATCCGACACGGGCCTGAAGCGGGTCGAGGACATGGCGGTGGGCGCGGGGATGCTCCGGAGCAGCATGGCGCCCCGGAACAGTGAGTTCGCGCTCGGCACTTCCTCTCCGAGCGCGATCCGCGTCGCCAACTCGTATGCGACGTTCGCCGGTGGCGGTCTGCGGTACGAGCCGTACTCGGTGACCAAGGTGCTGCACGGTGGCGCACCGGTGGAGGGCCTTCAGCAGCCGCCTGCGCGGCGGGTGATGGACGCCGTGGTGGCGCTCGATGTCACTTCGGTGCTGCGCGACTCGGCGCGTACGACCGCGGCGTCGTCCGCGCCGAACGCGCTGGGCGGTTTCGCGGCGGTCTCCACCGGCGGCGAGGAGACACAGCGGGCGGCCTGGTTCGCGGGGTACACCGACCGGCTGTCCACGGCGGTGACCATGTTCCGGTCACCGCCGGGCAAGCCGCTGCTGCCGCTGGAGGGCACGGGCGGGGAGGACTCGGAGCGCGGGTCCGTGTTCCCCGCCCGTATCTGGTCGGACTACTCGGCGAAGACCGGGGCGTCGTCATCCGTGCCGGCGCCGTCATCGGGCTGAGACGGGCACACGGGACGGGCGCGGGGTCAGAAGGACTGGGGATTCCGGAAGAGCCGCCCCGGGTCGTACGCCTTCTTCACCCGGGCCAGCCGGTCGGCGTTCACCCCGAAGTAGGCCCGCCGCCAGTCCTTCAGCTTGGGGTCGGTGTAGTTCTGGTAGGCCTGGCCGCTCGCCCAGGGCCGCATCGCCGCGTGGGTGCCGTCGAGCCAGGCCTGATGACGGGCCACGGTGGTCGCGGAGGCCCGGTCGGGCCAGGAGACGATGTACTGGGCGAGGAACAGCGCGTTGCGGTGGACGAACGCCGTGTCCGTTGCCCGGACCCGCCCGACGGCGCCGCCCAGGGCGTCGAGCGCGATGCTGCCCGCGCCGCCCCCGCTGAGCGCGGCAAGCCGCTCCACCCGGGTGATCAGTGCCTTGATGCCGTCGGCGGGAATGCTCCGGGTGTAGAAGTCCGAGCGGGCCGCGTACGACTCGCGCGCCACGCGGCCCAGCGGATTCCGGCCGGGCAGGGTGCCCTGCTGGTGGGACTGGGGGATGGTCAGGCCCGAGACACCGCCCATGACCTTCATCGCGTCCATGAACGGGCGGGTGCGTACGGACACCGAGGACGCGGACGCGCCGATGGCGTCGGCAAGGCGGTCGATGCGGTTCTCCAGGTCGCCGCGGCTGCCGAGGCTCAGTCCGCCGACCCGGACCGAGCCCGGCCGTCCGCCGACGGGCGCGGACAGATGAAGGTTCGCCCAGATCTCGTCGGGCGCCGTGGGCGCCCAGCGCTGCCATGCGCGTACCACTGCCTCGGCACGCGCCCAGGGCCAGCTCAGGAAGAAGGTCGTGCAGGTGGGTGCCGCGTGGGTGCGCATCCTGAGTTCGGTGACGACGCCGAACTGGGCGTTGCCGCCACCGCGCAGGGCCCAGAACAGGTCGGGGTCACGGCTGGCGTCCACATCGCGGATCCTGCCGTCGGCGGTGACGATCCGGGCACCGGTGATGCTGTCGCTCGTGAGACCGTAGGCGCGGCTGACCACGCCTATGCCACCGCCCAGCGCCAGCCCGGAGACACCCACGGTGGGGCAGGACCCCGCGGGCACGGTACGGCCGTGCGCGGTCAACCGGTCGTAGACGTCGATGAGTTTGGCGCCTGCGCCGACGGTCGCGGTACCGCCGGAGAGCCTGACGGATGCCAGCTTCTGCACGTCGACGATCAGACCGGGCCCGGACGACCAGCCCGCGTACGAGTGGCCTCCGCTGCGCACCGCCACGGGCACCTCGTGCCGGCGGGCGAACTCGAGACAGCTGCGCACATCCTCCGGCCGTGCACAGTAGGCGACTCCGGCCGGTCGGATCCCGTCGAAGCGCGGGTTGAACAGGGTGCGGGCGGTGTCGTAGTCGCGGGCGCCGGGCCTGATGAGCGTGCCGTCGAGGCCACGGGCGAGTGCTGTCCAGTCACCGGCACGCGGGGGCCTGGGCGCACGGGCCGCCGTGGTGGTGGTCGTCCCGAGCGGGGACGCCCCCGCCGTCCAGGTGCCGGCCGCCACGCCCACCCCGGCGACGGCCCCCGCGCCCAGAAGCACCCGACGCGTCAGCCGTTTGCCGTCCGCTCCCCGCTGTGCCGCTTCCGTCCCGGTTTCCCGCCCCGACGTCGTGCCCATCGCCCCGCCCCTCGCCTTCGGTTGGCATCCGGTGGGGAGGATGGTGGGAAGGTGCGGGTGGGTTCCCGTACAGCGGTACTTGTCTCGAAGCGGTGACACAGCGGGGAGCTGCGGAGCCCTCAGTCTTCGCGCAGGCCCCAGGGAGAGCCGTAGGCGGTGAGCAGGTCGAGGAAGGGCTTGGGGGCGAAGGCCTCGGGACCGAGCACGCCCTTGCCCGTCCAGGCTCCCGTGGCGACGAGCTCCAGGGCGACCACCGGGTTGACGGCCGTCTGCCAGACCACGGCCTGGGAGCCGTACTCCTTCATGGACCACTCGTTGTCGACGACGTGGTAGAGGTAGACCTCCCGTGGCTTGCCGTCCTTGGTCCCCTTGGCCCAAGTGCCCGCACAGGTCTTCCCGCGCATCCTGTCCCCGAGCTTGGCCGGGTCGGGCAGTCCCGCCGCGACCACGTCACGGGGCGAGACCTGCACCGGTCCGTCGGACGACCGCACCGTCACGGGGTCCGTACGGTCGAGGCCGACCTGGTGCAGGACCTTCAGGGTGTTGATGAAGTCCTCGCCGAGCCCGTACTTGAAGGTGACGCGGTCGGCCTCCACCCAGCGGGGGATCAGCAGCACTTCCTCGTGCTCGACGTTGACGCACTCCACCGGACCGATGCCCTCGGGGAACTCGAACACCTCAGGCTCGCTGAACGGAGGCGTGGTGAACCAGCCGCGGCCCTTCTCGTAGATCACCGGAGGGTTGAGGCACTCCTCGATCGTGGTCCAGATACTGAACGAGGGCGCGAAGTCATAGCCCTCCACAGTGAGGTTGGCCCCGTCACGCACGCCGACCTCCTCGAGGGTGTCGAAGAGTTCATCGGCCGCGTAGCGGGCGAAGACATCGGAGAGGCCCGGCTCGACGCCCATGCCCACGAGAGCCAGCCGCCCCGACTTCTCCCACTCGTCCGCCAGGGCGAACTGCTCGTCGCCGAGCTTGACCCCGCACTCCTCGTACGGGCGCTCCGGGTGGGGCCGGGACAGGGACATCGCCATGTCCAGGTAGTGGGCACCGGCGGCGAGTGCCGCCCGGTACAGCGGCATGACGAAGCGGGGGTCGGTGGCGTTGACCAGCACGTCACAGCGTTCGCGTTCGAGCAGTGCGGTGACGGCGGCTTCGTCCGACGCGTCGACGCGTGCGGCGGCGAAGCGCTCGTCCGCCCGGGCGCCCTCCCCCGCCGTGGCGAGGGTTTCCACCGCCGCCGCTGCCCGTGACTCGTCGTAGTCGGCGACGACCATCCGCTCGAAGAACTCTCGACGGGCGGCGATCCGGGTGAAGGCCGTCCCCACCCCACCGGCACCGATCAGCAATACGCGCATAGCCAGGTCCTTTCCCTCAGCCCGAAGTCTGCACGAGGCACTGCCCCGTGCCTGGATGAAACGCAGGAGCCGTTGGTACGGTCAATGGCGTTGGCATAAGGATGACCGAGAGTATGGGGCTGGACGATGCCGAAGAAGGTGGTGCCGGAGCATCTGCGCCGCCGCCGGCGTCCTACCAAGGGCGGCGTGGTGCTCTCCGAGCAGCTGATCGTGGACACGGCTCTGCGGATGCTGCGTGAGCACGGCGGCGAGGGCCTCACCGCGCGGAGGCTGGGGGCGGCGCTGGGCGCGGACCCCAGCACCCTCTACCGGTACTTCCGCGGAATGGACGAACTGACCCTGGCGGTCGGTGACGCGCTCATCGGGCGGGCGCTGCGGGGGTGGTCACCGACGCACGACTGGCGGGCGGATCTGCGGGCGCTCGGACTGCGGATCCACGCCGCGTATCTGGCGCACCCTCAGGCCGCGGTTCTGACGGCGAGCCGGGTCTCGGGCAGGGCGCACGAGATCGCCTCGGACGAGGTCATCCTGGGTGTGCTGCACCGGGCGGGATTCCCCACGCCCGACGCGGTGCGCGTCTACCACTGCTTCATCGACCAGACACTGGCCTTCGCGGCACTGGACGCCGCCGCTCTCGCACTGCCCGAGGCAGCCCGGCGCGCGGACGAGGCCGTATGGCGGGCGACTTACGCCCGGCTGCCCGCGAGCACGCATCCGCATATAGCGCCCGCGGCGCCCTACCTGGTCGCGGAGATGAACGTCAGCGCGTATCCCGCCGCTCTGGACATGCTGATCGAGAGCGCGGCCGCGCAGCTCGCCGCGCGCTGACGTGTACCGGCGCGTCGCGCACAGCGGTGCGGCTCAGCTGGTGCCGGTGCTTGCGGCAGGGGTTTCGGTGTGCAGCGGGTCGGGCTGGTCCGGGGTCTGCACGTCGGGCTGGTCCGAGGTGGTCGTGGACGCCGGGGTCTTCGTGGAGTCCGGGGTCTTCGTGGCGGCCGGGCTTTGCGTGCCGGCCGGGGTCTGGGTGCCGGCCGGCTTCTCCGGGGCACAGTTGACCTTGTCACGCGGCGTGTAGTGGGTCTCGTAGTCCTCCCGCTTCACCTCACGGCCGTCCTGGACGAAGACACGTCCGACGGAGACGTCGAAGCCTTCGAGCGGGGTCTGGACCTCGCACGTGGGACCACTGCCCTTGCGGATTGCCGGGGGCTTGATGTGGGTGCGCGGACCCTTGGTCGCGCGTATCTCGTCGTACTTCTTGGTGCCGAGGAAGGTGATGGTGACCGAGGTGTCGGTGGACGTGGCCTGGATGTAGAGGGCGCGGCCCGAGTCATTGCTCCAGCGCAGGTCGAGCGTGCCCCAGGCGACCGTGGCCTCGCGGCCTTCCGGATAGCGCTCGATGTAGAACGAGTGTGCGCCGTGTTCCAGTGGCTTGACGCCGGCGAAGAACATGGCGTTGTACATGGTCGTAGCGACGGCGGAGACACCGCCACCCGGTGACTTCACGTACTGGCCGTCATTGATCATGATCCCGTCGACGAATCCGTTCTCCTTGGTCCGCTCGCCGACGGTCCGGTTGAAGCTCCACTCCTTGCCGGGCAGGACGAGCGAGCCGTCGATGCGCTCCACGGCACGGGCGATATTGGTGATGCGGTACGGAGCCGCCGGGAAGCGCACGGTGAACGAGGAGACCTTCTCCGTGATCCCGAGCTGGCGGGCCGATGCGGAGGTCAGCCGCGGCTGGATGGCGCGCGCCGCGATCTCCCCGGTGCGGGCCTTGCCGGAACGGGTGAGCAGGGGCAGAACGGCGTCACCGAATGCCTTCTCGGTGACGGGCCGTCCTACGCGGGCCTCTTGAGCCACCACGACGCGGTCGTGGGCGTCGAGGCGGAACTGCGCGTCGCGTGGCCCCTGGGAGGCCTGGCGCAGCGGCTCGGAGACGGCAGGGTCGGTGATGAGGCCGTGCACGTCGAGGGACGGGGTGAGACTGATGCCCTTGCCGGTGGTGCCGGTACCGACCGGCTTCATCACGAGGTGCCTGCCCAGCGTGGCGGGGCTGATGGTGATCCGCTGGTCGCCGAGCGTGAGCGTGACGGGGGCGGACATCGCGGGCCGCGCGATCGCGCGCATGGCCCGCTCCGTCTCGTTCGCTCCGATCCTGGGCTGCGTCCGCTTGACCGGCAGGACGATCTCCTTGACGGCGGTCGCGGGACGCAGGGAGGCTTCCCGGACGGCGGCGAGCGCCTGGGCCCGGTCCAGCGTGGCTCCGGTGACGGGTGCGGTGGCGCGCGCCGTGCCGTTCTCGAAGCTGATGGCTCCGTCACGGGCCTGCCGCTCGGCGGTCCCGCCGATGCGGTCGATCGCGGCGCGGGCCGCCTTCTCGTCGATGCGCACGACCGGCTCGATGTCCCGCTCGGGCGATGCGACGAGCCTGCGGATCACGGTGACGGGGTCCGATGCCGGTTCGGCGGCGCGGTCGATGATCGCGGCCGTGTCCAGGGACATTCCGAGTGCGCCGGGGGCCGCCTGCTCCGTGCGGTCACCGATCGTCAGCGCGACGGGCTCGGCGAAGTCCGAGCCGAGTGTGCGGTCAAGGGTGCGCTGGGCGTCCGCTCGGCTCATGCCACCGATGTCGATGCCACGCACCCGGGTGCCGTCGGGTATGTCCGCGGCCGCGAGGCCGGCCGCGTAGAGGCCCAGCCCGGTCACGACGACTCCTCCTGCGACGGGCAGAGCGATCCGCCGGATGCCCGCCTTGCGGAGTGCCTCTCCCATATCTCTCCCTGCGGCACCCGCCGACCGGAGGGGCCCTCTAGGGGCCACTTAAACGACCCAAACCACATGAAATCGAATCTCCATACTTCACCAAAACGGGCGAAACCGATTCACCTTGTGACTGAAGTCACGAGGGTGGTGAGGGATGTCACGAAGGGAGATGGGGGCGGCCCGACGTGGCACGGGCTTCCGCTGAACGCCATTTGAACGCCGGGCGCCCCTCGAGCCGTATGGGAAGGCGTGGCAGTCTCCGCTGCCGCCGCCCCTGCCCCGGGAGGAATCTCCGAGCATGTTCGTTCGTCGCAGCGCCGTCGCACTGGCCGCGCTCATCGGTAGCGCTTCGACCGTTCTCGTCACCCTCTGCGCGGCACCGGCCGGGGCGCACGGCGCCCCGACGGATCCGGGCAGCCGGGCGGTCGCCTGCGGTCCCCGCGGCGGTCAGGCACAGTCCGCGGCATGCGCCGCGGCGGTCCGGGCGGGCGGGAGCACGGCCTTCGAGAAATGGGACAACCTGCGTGTGGCCGGTGTCGCGGGCCGCGACCGTCAGATGATCCCCGACGGACAGCTCTGCAGTGCGGGCATCGCCCTGTACAAGGGCCTGGACCTCGCCCGGGACGACTGGCCCGCCACCGCGCTCAAGGCGGGCGCGCGGTTCAGCCTCACGTACGCGTCGACGATTCCGCACCGTGGCACGTTCCGGGTGTATCTGACCAAGGAGGGATACGACCCGGGCGCCCCGCTGACCTGGGACGATCTCGAGCGGGAGCCGGTCGCCTCGGTCACCGATCCGGAGCTCCGCGATGGTGCGTACCGGATTCGGGGCACGCTGCCGGGAGGACGGGAGGGGCGCCACCTGCTCTACACCGTCTGGCAGAACACCGACACACCCGACACTTACTACTCCTGCTCGGACATCGTTCTCTCCCCCGCCCGTCCGGCAGCCGCCGCGCGTGTGCCGGCGTCCCCGGCGCCGTCGGCGTCCCCACCGGTGCCCCCGTCGGCATCTCCACCGGCGTCCCCGTCCGCGTCTCCACCGGCATCCTCACCGGCTACTCCACCGGGGAGCGCGCCGGCGGCAGACCCTGCCCGGGCCAATGCCACCAGTCCCACGGCCTCTGCCGCTGATGCCGACGGCCTTTCCATCCCGGTGGTGGCGGGAGTCGCCGCTCTTGCCCTCGCCTCTGTCGCGGGCGGCGCCTACGCGCTGCGCCGGCGGCGTTAGGGGTGGCCGCTCCTTCGATTCCCGAGATTCGACGCGGCCCGGTGATCTCGGCAGAAAGCAGTTGTCCTCCACATGCTTCCCGTGAACGATCTGGGTGTGACCACGTTGTTTCTGACAGTCGGCCTGCCGGGGGCCGGAAAGACCACAACGGCTCGGCATCTGGCCAAGCAGCACAACGCGCTTCGGCTGACGCCTGATGAGTGGATGATTCCGCTGTTCGGTGAAGCGGAGGCGGACGGGATGCGCGATGTCCTGGAAGGACGGCTGCTCTCACTCGCGTTGGAGGCACTGAGGCTGGGAACCAACGTGGTCCTGGATTTCGGGTGCTGGTCTCGTCACGAGAGGTCCGCGATCCGCTGGTTGGTGCACTCTGCAGGCGCGTCCTACCGCCTCGTGTATGTGCCGGTGGACCACGAGACCCAACGCGCTCGGATCGCCGATCGCCAGTCGACCACTCCGGACCAGACCTTCCCGATCAGCGAGGCGGACCTCCTGCATGCGCGCTCCCTGTTCGAGGAACCGGACGCCGCAGAACTCGACGGGCATGACATTGACGGTCGCCCTCCGGGCTGGCCGGACTGGCATGCGTGGGCCGCCGATCGGTGGCCGTCTTTCACGTGACTGTCCAGCCCCGCCCGGGACACTTCTGCGGGGAGGTCATGAGCGCGCTGGTGACAGACACGTCCCAAGGAGCGACGCGGCGGAGTCGTCGCGGGCTCCGGGCGGCCAAGTCATTTGAGCCATCGGACGGTGACGAGCCGACAGCCACACCGGAACCCCCTGAGCCGGACGTTCATACGCATGACCGTCAGACCCGCGCTCGGTAGGTCGGACGAGCTGAGCGTCAGGGCGCCCCGCCCGCGGCAGAGGCAAGCACATTCTCGATGGTGTCCGCGTCCGCGGCGCTCTTGTCCGGGCGGTGCCGGACCACGCGTGCGAACCGCAGAGCCACGCCCGCGGGATAGCGGGTGGAGCGCTGGAGGCCGTCGTAGGCGATCTCGACGACGAGCCCGGGCCGGACGCGTACGGTGAAGCCGTCGTCGGAGACCGCGAGTTCACTCAGTCGGTCCGTCTGCCAGCGCAGCATCGCGTCCGTCAGGCCCTTGAAGGTCTTGCCGAGCATGACGAAGGTGCCATCGGCGGTGCGGGCGCCGAGGTGGAGGTTGGACAGGAGCCCGGTGCGGCGCCCGTGGCCCCACTCGACGGCCAGGACGACGAGATCGAGCGTGTGTACGGGCTTCACCTTCAGCCATGAGCGGCCCCGGCGTCCTGCGACATAGGGGGCGTCCAGCGCCTTCACCATGACACCTTCATGGCCCCGGTCAAGGGTCGCCGCGAGGAAGGCTTCGGCTGTCCGTAGTTGCACCTCCGAATCGGGGTCCTCCACGACACAGCGACGCACCCGCATGGACTCGGGCACCAGGCGGGCGAGGGCCGCATGGCGCTCACGGCCGGGCAGGCCGAGCAGATCACCGGCGCCATCCGCGCCACCGCCCCGGATGGCGAGGAGGTCGAAGAAGACGGGCGAGAGCGGCACGGCGGCGGTCGCGGCGGCCACGTCCGCACGGGAGCCCACGCGCGAGGCGATCTCCTGGAAGGGAAGCGGCCTGCCGTCGGAACCGAGGGCGATCACTTCGCCGTCCAGGATGAACCGGTCTCCCGGCAGTGCGGACACGGAGGCGACGACATCGGGGAGACGGCCGGTGATGTCGTCGAGGGAGCGTGTGTAGACACGGATATCGCCACCGGAACGGTGCACCTGGATGCGCACCCCGTCCAGCTTCTCCTCCACACCGCACGCTCCCACGGCACGGACCGCGTCGGCGACGGACGAGGCGGTGTGAGCGAGCATCGGCTGTACCGGGTTCCCCACACGCAGCCGGAAGGAGGCAAGGACTTCAGAGCCTTCGGCGAGCAGCGCTCCCGCCACCCGGGCAAGCGAGCCCTCCAGCATGACCGCGCGCCGCACATCGGCCGCGGAGGCACCCGCGGCTTTGGCCACGCCCTCCAGTGCGATCGCGTCCAGCGCGCCTTGGCGGACCTCACCGGTCAGCAAACGGAGCAGAAACTCCTGTTCGGACGCGGTCGCCGCACCCATCAGCTCCCGGACGAGGCGCTTGCGCTCCGCCTGGGCACCGGCTCCGGAGACCTCGGCGAGTGCGGTGAAGGCGGCGTCGGCCGCTTCGACGGTCAGAGCCGGTTGACCGGATGGCGGCACCCGGTCCTTGAGCACACTCCAGCCCACACCAAGCCGCCCTTGCGGCAGCCTGCCCGCGAGGTAGGAGATCACCAGGGCGGCTTCCTCCGGCCGCGCGTCGGAGAACAGTGACGCGAGCGAGGCGATCTTGGCGGTGCGGGACGGCTCGGCAGCGATCTGCCGTGACGCCTCCGCGAGACGGGCCAGCAGCATGCCGCCATGGTGCCCCCTCATCCCGGGATCCGCACGCCGCATGGCCGCACATGTCATCCCTGCACGACAGGCTACTCACCGTGGCCACGCCCAGGGGATCCTCCGTCGGGAAACAGGATCAGCTTCTTCGTTGGCGGCATGCACCCGGCCTGGATCACCGAGGAATTCCCAAAGGACGTCTGAACACCTCCCATCTGTCACTCAACTCCCCTAATCTGCGCTCGATTTGCTCTACTCCCGACACACAGCAGGCAGGGGACCATGAGGAAGCTCTCGCGTACGGCTGTGCCCGCGATCGCCACGGCGCTGACCGGGATCGTGTTCGCGTCGACGGGGGCCCAGCCGGCCACGGCGCATGATGCCGCAGCTGGACCGTCGTACTCGTCCACGACCTCGGTCGGCGTCCACAACGCGTATGAGAAGGCGAAGTACCCGTACTTCGCTGACGCTCTCGACTCGGGTGCCGGAATGCTCGAACTGGACGTGTGGACCAATGTGTTCGGCAAGTCCTGGCGTGTCTCCCACAGCAACCCCCTCGGAAACGACAACAACTGCGTGAACGCGGCGACCCCGTCCGAGCTGCGGGCCAAGTCGCGCAACCAGGATCTCGGCGGCTGCCTCTCCGACATCCGAGCCTGGCACAACGCCAACCCCGGCCACCGTCCCGTCGTGCTCAAGATGGAGCTGAAGGACGGTTTCCAGAACAAGTACGGCCGGGGGCCCGCGGCGCTGGACGCCCTGCTGACGGCGCGGCTCGGCGACGCGCTTTTCCGGCCGGCCGATCTGACGGGCACACACACCGATCTGGACTCCGCCGTACGCGCCCAGGGCTGGCCCGCCCGCTCGGACATGGCAGGGAAGTTCCTCGTCGAGCTGATCCCGGGAACGGTGGAGAAGGGCAACCCCTTCGACACCCTGTGGACCGACCGTGAGTACGCCGAGTATCTGCGTGGACTGGCCGCCGCGGGGCGCCTGAGAGAGGCAGCCGCATTCCCCGCCGTGCTCGACGCCCAGGCGGGCGACCCGCGCAGCCGCTACTCGGACACCTCCATCCGCCCCTGGTTCGTCGTGTTCGACGGCGATGCCTCCACCTTCGCCGCCGGATCGATCGACACCGCCTGGTACGACCAGAACCACTATCTGGTCATCATGACCGGCGCGGCCGGCGTGGCTCCCGCCATCGACGGGACGAACCCCACCGAGGCACAGGCCCGTGACCGGGTGACCCTGCTGGCGGTTAAGCACGCCAGTGTGGTCTCCGCGGACTGGTATCCGCTCCCCTCCGTGCTCAGCACCGTCGTGCCCCGCGGGACAGCGGGCACCACCGTCTCCCCGGGACGCTGAGGGCAGTCCCGTGGCTCTTGTGCCGTGACCGGACAGAACCTAGGCGTGTGGGAGAACTCCCGCCTGGCTCGCGACGCCTGGCACGCACACTCGCTGCGTTGTCGAATCGTCCGAGTACGCCCGGTACGAGGACGACCTCCCGCTGCCTCCGGCGGGGGAACCCCCACCGCCTTGCGATGGCACGCACCGGACGCCGCGAGCCCCGCCCTTCGGGCGGACGACGCCAGTTCTCCAACACGGCCTAGCCGTCACCCTGCGCCGGTCGGTGACTTCTTGCGCGGGCTCAGCCGCGCGAGAAGTCGCCGGGCCGCCTGCCGTGGCCTCGGCCTTCGCTCACCGTCACCCCGAGGTCGCGCACGTGCATGCGCAGGGCCGCCGATCAGGGGTGCCGCGCCGGGGACCGCGACCGGCGGGGCGGGCAGCGCGTCGTGGGACGGCCCCGGCCACAGCCCCGGCACTCGCTCGCTGCCCGGACGAGGAGCCGGGCGCCATGCCCGCGCCTCGTCCAACGAGAGGGCCAGGCTCATCCGGTGCCACACGATCTCATCGGGGTCGTCCGCCAGCAGCAGCCCGCTTCTGATGGCGCGGGCGGTGAACACGTCCGGGGGCCCGTCCGGTGGATCGGGACGGAGCCGCTCCACATGCGCTCGCTCATACGGGTCGTCCACCACCTCGGCGACCACGGCCGGGTCGAGCACGGACGCGATCGCCGCCGTACGCGCCCAGGCATCCGGGGCCTGGCGCAGCAGCATCCCGACGTACCGTCCCCGCCAATTGCGGGCCCGCGAGTCCTCCCCGTCGTCGAGCCGGGCCCGCAGAGCTGCTGGCAGACGTCCCCTGAGCAGATCCGGGTTGCCCTCCGCGAACTCCCTGACTTCCGTGGCGAGGTAGAGCCAGACCACGGTGTGGTAGCGGTTGAGATAGAACCCGACCGGTGTGAAGTGGCCGGTGCGGGCGAGCTTGGTGAAGCGGTCCCGGGTGGTGGAGACAAGCCGACATGCCTCGGCTGTCGCGACCGTGCGGACGCGCTCGCGCAGCGCCCCGGGAAATCCCTCCAGCGCCCGCAGCCGATCAACCTCGTCCAGCGGCACCAGATCGCTTCCCGCCTCCCTCCCCGGTGTGCAGCGGATGTACCCGAGCCGCACGCCAAGGGCGAGCTCGCGGTGCTTGAGCTTCAGCGCGACGGCCGCCTGCCCGAACGCGAGGGATGTGGTCGTGCCGGTGCCGGTCTCGAACATGTCGAACTCCCCATACTCGCCGTACGTGACGAACACTCACAGTCACGACGGTAGTCCGGAGAGCACTTTCTCGCTGAGCCTGTGGATAACTCCTGGATGCCGGGTCAGAACTCGGAAAGAGTCATCCGGCCGGGCTGGCGTGCGGACACCGCGAGGTGCTCCCCCACTCGGCTCACCATCAGGGTCATCTCATAGGCGACCTGACCGACGTCGGCCTCGGCCTCACTCAGCACGCACAGGCAGCTGCCCTCGCCCGCGGCGGTGACGAAGAGCATCGCGTCATCGAACTCGACCATGGTCTGCCGGGCGTTGCCCGCGCGGAAGTGTCTGCCCGAACCCCGTGCGAGGCTGTGCAGCCCCGACGAGACGGCGGCGAGATGCTCCGCGTCCTCCCGCAAGAGACCGGTGCTCGCCCCCGTGACCAGGCCGTCGTTGGAGAGCACCAGCGCGTGCCGTATGTGGTCGACGCGCTTGGTCAGGTCGTCCAGCAGCCAGTCGAGCCCCTTGTCCAGCGCCATGTCCGGTCCTCCCCGTCCAGGTAACCCCGTGTCCCCGTGCTTCGCGTAAGCCTTACGCACCGACCCCGTAAGGGCAAGGACTCATCCGGGGCGAAAGGACTCATCCGGGGCGCCACGGACGCCGACTGCGACCACGCACCGGTTGGCGGGGGATTCCGGGTGCCCTCCAGTGGCTCGTTCTCACGAACTCACGGCGCTGAGCAGTCGGGCCGTGTGCATGCGCCCGGCGTACTCGACGAGACGTACGAGCACCTCCTTGCCGGAGTCGCGGTCGCGCGCGTCGCACAACACGACCGGAGTCCCACGGTCGAGATCAAGGGCGCGGGAGACCTCGTGTGCGCCGTAAGTACGCGCCCCGGGGAAGCAGTTGACGGCGACGACGAAAGGGATGGCCCGGTGCTCGAAGTAGTCCACGGCGGGAAAGCTGTCCGCCAGGCGCCGCGTGTCGGCGAGCACAACGGCCCCGAGCGCGCCCTGGGCGAGCTCGTCCCACAGGAACCAGAAGCGGTCCTGGCCCGGCGTGCCGAAGAGATACAGGGCAAGGCCCGACCGGATGGTGATACGGCCGAAGTCCATGGCCACGGTCGTCGTGGTCTTCCTGTCGACCCCGCCGGTGTCGTCGATGGCCTGACCGGCCACGCTGAGCTGTTCCTCGGTGCGCAGCGGACGTATTTCACTGACCGCCCCCACCAGGGTCGTCTTGCCGGCCCCGAATCCGCCGGCGACCAGTATTTTCAGCGCGAGAGCGGCGGAATCCCCACCCATGCCGCCAGAGAGCTCGGAGGCCATGCATCACTTCTCTCGTCGGATGCCGGGCGCCGGATGAAATCCGCAGGTCAATGCCCGTCTTCGGACAGTGAAGCCAGCAGGGGTCCGACACCAGTACATCTGTTCTGTGTGGCATGAGCAGTATGGCAATCCGGCGGGGCACACCGGGGGTCGCGATCATTTTTTACGCGATGTGATCGTTCCTGACCTATTAGCTGCTCTGGTGAATTCACAATTCGCATGGCCGCGACAGATCGTCCGAGGGACCCTGGTTTGGAGGGCCCATGGGCGGGCAGCCGGTTTGTCGCGCCCCTCGCACACCCCTACCCCCTTCACGTGGGAGGCGATTCGTCGTGCAGCCTCAGCCCCAGCCCCCTGACCAGCCGGTGCCCCGGAGCGCGGTACCCCGGGTCGTCATCGTGGGAGCCGGTTTCGCGGGCCATCGCACCGCCAGGACGCTCTCCCGGATCCTCGCCAGAAAACCGGTGGAGATCGTCCTGCTCAATCCGACGGACTACTTCCTCTATCTGCCGCTCCTCCCCCAGGTGGCAGCGGGAGTCCTCGAACCAAGAAGGGTCACGGTGTCACTGGTGCACACCCTCCCAGGGGTGCGACTGGTGCTCGGCGAGGCGACCCACGTCGACGCGGACGGCCGCCGGGTCCTCTACACGGACCCGGAGGGCAGTCAGGGTGAGCTGGCGTACGACCGGCTCGTTCTCGCCGTCGGCAGCGTGAACAAACTTCTGCCGGTCCCGGGAGTCAGCTCGTACGCCCACGGCTTCCGCGGTATGCCCGAGGCCCTGTATCTGCGGGACCACATCATCAGGCAGACCGAACTCGCGACGGCCGAGACTGACCCGGACATCGCCTCGGCACGCAACACGTTCGTGGTGGTCGGCGCGGGATACACGGGCACCGAGGTCGCCGCCCAGGGCTCGGTGTTCACCGGCGAACTCCGCGCGCAGACCGCCCGGTCACAGCGGTCTCGGATGTCCACGAGCACCAGCGAGGCATCGCGCGGCGCACCGCCCCGATGGCTGCTGCTCGACATCGCGCCTCGCGTTCTGCCGGAGCTCGACCGCCGACTGTCCACGACCGCGGACCGGGTGCTACGCAAGCGCGGAGTCGAGGTACACACGGGGACCTCCGTCAAGGAAGCCACCGCGGACGGGGTAAGGCTGGACAGCGGCGAGTTCGTCGCGACCAAGACCCTCATCTGGTGTGTGGGGGTTCGTCCCGATCCTCTCGTCGCCGACATCGGCCTGCCGGTCGAACGCGGCCGGCTGTGCGTCACACCGCGTCTGGACGTACCCCACTACCCGGGAGTCTTCGCATGCGGAGACGCGGCGGCCGTGCCCGATCTGACCCGTCCCGACTCTCCGGACGCCGGTGACGGCGGATTCCCTCTGACGCCGATGACCGCGCAGCACGCCACGCGGCAGGGCATCGTCGCGGCCAACAACGTGGCCGCATCCCTGGGTTACGGCGAGGCACGACCGTACAAGCACCACGACATGGGCTTCGCCGTGGACCTGGGAGGAGCGCAGGCGGCGGCCAATCCGATGGGCATCCCGCTGTCCGGCCCCGCGGCGGGTGCGGTCACCCGTGGCTACCACCTCGCCGCCATGCCGGGCAACCGGGTGCGGGTCGCGGCCGACTGGCTGCTGGACATGGTTCTCGCACGCCAGGGCGTGCAGCTCGGCCTGGTCCGCTCCTGGTCGGTCCCACTGGATTCGGCCTCACCCGAGCTCGCGCGGTTCCCCGGCGCTTCAAAGGAGTGACATGCGGCACGAAGAACTGTACGAACTGGGACAGCAGTTGAGGGTGGACGCGGTGCGGGCCGCAGATGCCGCGGGCTCGGGACACCCCACCTCGTCGATGTCGGCGGCCGACCTGGCCGCCGTGCTCATCGCCCGTCATCTGCGTTACGACTTCGACGCCCCCGGCCATCCCGCCAACGACCGGCTCATCCTCTCCAAAGGCCATGCCTCGCCGTTGCTCTACGCCCTGTACAAGGCCGCCGGGGCGATCGACGACGAGGAACTCCTCACGTTCCGCCGGCTCGGCAGCCGCCTCGAGGGTCATCCCACCCCGCGTTTGCCCTGGGTGGACGTGGCCACCGGGTCACTCGGCCAGGGGTTGCCGATCGGGGTCGGCATGGCGCTCGCCGGTGCCCGCCTCGACGAGGTCCCGTACCGGGTCTGGGTGCTGTCAGGAGACAGCGAGATGGCGGAGGGGTCGGTCTGGGAAGCCGTCGAGCACGCCGCCTTCGAAGGGCTGGACAATCTCACACTGGTCATCGACGTCAACCGGCTCGGCCAGCGCGGACCCACCCGCCACGGCCATGATCTCGACGCCTACGCACGCCGGCTGCGGGCCTTCGGCTGGCACACGATCGAGATCGACGGGCACGACGTCGAGGCCATCGACAAGGCCTTCACTGAGGCGGCCGGCACCGACGGGCGCCCCACGGCGGTCATCGCCGCAACACGCAAGGGGCGTGGGGTGGCCGCGGTGGAGGACGAGGAGGGCAAGCACGGCAAGCCGCTTCCGGACGCCGATGCCGCGATCGAGGAACTGGGCGGGCCGCGGTTCATCCGGGTCGCGGTATCTCCGCCGCCCGCGGCGCAGGGACACGCGGACCGGAAGGCGCAAACCAGCTCCCCGCCGGCTCTGCCCCGCTTCGACGTGGGTTCCGACGAGGCCACCCGCACGGCGTACGGCCGCGCGCTGGCGGCGCTCGGTGCGGCGCGTGATGACGTCGTCGCGCTGGACGCCGAGGTAAGCGACTCGACGCGGACGGAGTACTTCAAGAAGGAGCACCCCGACCGCTACTTCGAGTGCTACATCGCCGAGCAGCAGCTCATCGCGGCGGCGGTAGGACTGCAAGCACGCGGCTGGGTGCCGTTCGCATCGAGTTTCGCCGCGTTCCTGACCCGCGCACACGACTTCGTGCGGATGGCGTCCGTGAGCCGGGCCGGAATCAATGTCATCGGTTCGCACGCGGGAGCGACGATCGGTCAGGACGGCCCCTCCCAGATGGGGCTCGAGGATCTGGCCATGTTCCGCGCCGTGCACGGCTCGACGGTGCTCTACCCCTGCGACGCCAATCAGACGGCTCGTTTGGTGGCGGCGATGGCCGACCTGCAAGGGGTGCGCTATCTGCGTACGACACGCTCCGAAACCCCGGTCGTCTACGGGCCCGGCGAGGAGTTCCCCATCGGGGGCTGCAAAGTGCTGCGCAGCAGCGACGAGGATCGCGCGACGATCGTCGCGGCGGGCACGACCGTTCACCAGGCCATGTCCGCCGCCCAGGCTCTGGCGGCTGACGGGATACCCGTCCGGGTCATCGATCTGTACTCGGTCAAGCCCGTGGACGTGGACACCCTCAACGACGCGGCCGGGGCCACGGGATGCCTGCTCACGGTCGAGGACCACCACCCTGAGGGAGGCATCGGTGATGCCGTCGCGGAGGCCTTCGCGGACGGCCGGCCCATGCCCAGGCTGGCTCGCCTCGCCGTACGCAACATGCCTGCGAGCGCCTCGGCCGAGGAGCAGGCGCATGCGGCGGGAATCGACGCGGAGTCCATCGCGGCAGCGGTGAAGCTGCTGGTGGAACGAGTCATGGTGCGATGAGCGCGATGACCGCGATGACCGCGATGAGGGAGCCGGTGCCGCCCGTCAGCGGTCGCCGAACTCAGCGGCCGACGCCGGCGCCGGCCGACGCCCTCGTGAACTCCGCCGTGAACGCCGAGCAGAACGCCGCCAGATCGTCCGGCTTACGGCTGGTGATCAGTGTGCTCAGCCCCTCCCGGCATACCTTCACCTGTTCGTCGACCCAGATGCCGCCCGCATTGCGGATATCGGTACGCAGGCTGGGCCACGACGTGAGGGTCCTGCCCCGGACGACATCCGCCTCGACGAGGGTCCACGGGGCGTGGCAGATCGCGGCGACCGGTTTGCCCTCCTCGAAGAACGCCCGGATGAACGCCACGGCTCCCGCGTCCATCCGCAGGGCGTCGGGGTTGGCGACGCCGCCGGGCAGCACCAGCCCGTCGAAGTCCAGTGCGGAACCACCGGGGACCAGCAGATCCACCGGGAACGTGTCCGCCTTGTCGAGATGATGGAACGCCTGGATACGGCCCGGCTTCGTGGAGAGCAGCAGGGGTGTACCGCCGATGCCCGCCACGGCCTGCCAGGGTTCGGTGAGCTCGATCTGCTCGACGCCTTCCGGCGCCATGAGGAAAGCGATGTTCATGGTGTTCGGCACTCCTCCACACCCCGCTCGCGACGCCGGCCCGCCGGGTGGTCGGAACAAGCTGCGGGACGCGGCCTGACTCGTGCCGTGTCAGCGAGGGATCGCAGGGGCGTCGGATCGTCTCGTCGTGGGCCTGCTCAGCAGACTCGGCAACTCGCCCGGACGACGCCGGAGGAACAGCTGTCCCGGGCGTCGCGATGGGGCGAGCCCTGGCTCACGCGGCACTCGGCACGCACGTACCCGCGTAGCGCACGCTTATGCGCATATGGGCGAAAGCAGCGTTGACCGGGCGGGAGCAGGCGGGCTACGCGGGCCAGTGGGCGGGGCGGACCAGCCCGCGCGGGAGTCGTGTCCTGGTGTCCCCCTTGGCCTGCCGGAGCTGCGGCTGCGTGACGAAGATGCTGCCGGTCAGGTCCGCACCGCGCAGATCCGCGTCGCGGAGATCGGCGCCGAGGAGGTCCGCTGCGCGCAGGTCGGCAGCGCTGAGGTCGGCGGCGATCAGGCAGGCGCCCCGCAGATCGGCTCCCCGTAGGTCGGCACCGCCAAGCCGGGCGCCGAAGAGATCGGCCCCGCGCCGGTTCTTCTTGCGACCGGGCCTTGCCTCGGCCCGTACCAGCGCACTCGCGCGCATCAGCTGATCGCCGACCCGGGCGCGGAGCGCCGGAACCTCGACGTCCAGTAGTGCGGCGGGTTCCCTGTGCGTCAGCGCGTCGATCTCGTCGTAAAGACGGCTGATCTCGGCGTGGAGGGTATGGGCAGCGGGCAGTGCCATGGCCTCGGCGAGGTGGCGGAGCAGCTCGTGGAGCTGGCGCATCACCGGGAAGACCGCGAACATGCGGCGTGCCGTGTCCGGCTCCTGCCGCCAGCTCACCCCGCCGAACGTGACCTGGGAGACCTTCTGACCGGCTCCGAAGCAGTCGTAGACCGTGCAACCCGGGAATCCGCGTGGCCGCAGCTGCTGGTGGATGCCGCACCGGAAGTCATCGCCGAGGTGGGTGCAGGGCTGTCCGGCTGGTTTGTCGACCGCGAAGTCGGCCGATGCCGAGAACGGCAGGGCGACGCAGCACAGACCGAAGCAGCTGCCGCAGTCGGCCCGAAGCTCCGAGCTCTCCGCCACGGTGGCCGGCGCGTCGGGGGTGTCGGGTGTGTCGGGTGTGTCGGGCGTCCTGCGTATGTCAGACACGCCGTGGTACCTCATTCTTCTGCGGTTGCCTTCGACCGGCTGCCCGGCTCACTCGGCCATCTTCGCGGGTCACCGAGGGCGCCCGCCACGCGATTGTGGGCGCCCGCCTCCGGGGGTACCCCTGCATGGCCGCAGCGGCCCCCGTACCGGGATCCGCGCAGGAAGCCGAAAGCGACCAGCCGACTACACGGTGACGCGCCGCACCGCCCAAGGCCTTCGCACCGCTCGGCGGCCTCGCCGCGAGTCGGCGCTCGGCACCGTTGTCGACCGGTGACCCGTCGGAAGGCGGCTGGGTGAGCGGGCACGAGCACGTCAGGTCAGGTCAGGGGCCGGCGTGCCAGGGCCGGTCGGTCCGGACCGCCCTCTTGCCGAGTGTGTCGACGGCCGTGACGATCCGGTCCCAGAACTGCTCTTGGTCGAGGCTGAGCGCCACCTGGGCGTTGACGGGCCGGTCCAGGTACCGGTGCAGGTCCACGACGGTCGCCCCGCGCGTGTACTGTCCCCGCAGTTCGACGGCCACGCTCGCCTCGGCGCAGCGGACGATCGCGGGGTCGATGACCCTGGCCACCGCGACCGGGTCGTGGAGCGGCGGAGCGTCGAAACCCCAGATTCTGCGGTAGGTGGAGGCGAAGTACGTCATCAGCTCCGCGCAGATCCCACCGAGCTCGGAGCCGAGGGCTTCGAACCGGGCGAGAACATCCGGCGTGGCCAGCGCCTGGTGCGTGACGTTGAGCCCGCACATGGTCACGGGCAGGCCGCTGCGGAAGACGATGTCGGCGGCTTCGGGATCCGCGTACACGTTGAACTCCGCGACGGGGGTGCGGTTTCCCCGTTCGGTGGAACCCCCCATGAGCACGATCTCGCGGATGTGCCCCGCCACCTCGGGATAGCGGGTGAGCAGCAGGGCGATGTTGGTCATCGGGGCGGTCGGGATGAGGGTGACCGGCTCCGGGTGCCCGGTCAGGATGCGGCGCATCAGATCTACGGCATGCTCGGGAACGGCTCTCACGGTGGGCTCGCCGAAGCGCGGGCCGTCCATCCCGGATTCTCCGTGCACGTCGTCCGCCACGTAGCGCGGCCCCACGAGGGGACGGGCACAGCCCGCTGCAATCGGAACATCGGTGATGGCTGCGGCGGTACAGATACGACGGGCATTGAGGGTGGTCTTCTCGACCACCTGGTTGCCGGCCACCGTCGTGATGGCGAGCAGATCGACCGCGGGATCGCCGGCCGCGAGCAGGATGGCGATCGCGTCGTCGTGCCCTGGGTCGCAGTCGATGATGATCGGGACAGGCACGGTGCTCCTCGGATGCAGTGTCCGGTCGTGGAGGTGCCGTACCAGTGTGCCGCGTACCGTCCGGGGTGTGCCGCCGTGGCAGCCGCTGTGCCCTTCGCTGTCACAGCGCTCTGAGGCCGTCGATCACCTCCCGGAGGATCCTTTCGTCGGGGAGCTGCGCGGGTGGGACGGGCCGGCTGACGGCGACGAAGCGGGCTTCGAGCAGGTCACTCAAGAGGACGCGTACGACGCCCACCGGCAGATCGGCGCTCGCGGCGAGCTCCGCGACCGACTGCGTCTCGTCCGAGCACAGCCCGAGGAGCGTCCGGTGTTCAGGGCCGATGAGGGACTGCTCTGCCCGGGCCAGCGCGTCGGGGATGAGGTCCACCAGCGCGATGAGGTCGAAGCGTTCGGCACCGGCCCCGGGCTTCGTCCGTCCTCCGGTCATGGCGTAGGGACGCACCAGGGGTCCCGCTTCGGCGTCGTACCAACGGCTGCGCTGCGCCGCCAGGCCGCCGTCGCCGGCATCGTTCATGACGGTGGTGCCTCTCCCGGTCAACCGACGGTGGGCGGGGGCGGGGTGGCGGACAGGCGCGGTGGCGTCCGCAGATGCTCCCCCACCTGTTTGACGAGACGGGCCATCTCGTACGCGATGAGTCCGATGTCAGCGGTCGCGTTGCTGAGAACGGCGAGGCAGGATCCTTCGCCCGCGGCGGCCACGAACAGGAAGCCGCGGTCCAGTTCGACCATCGTCTGGCGCACGGAACCGACGTGGAAGTGGCGCCCCGTTCCCTTGGCCAGACTGTGGAATCCGGACGCGACGGCAGCGAGGTGCTCGGCGTCCTCACGCGTGAGACCGTCGGAGGCACCCACGGCAAGTCCGTCTCCGGACAGGACGACCGCGTGCCGGACCCCGTTGACCCGCGCCGTCAGGTCGTCCAGCAGCCAGTCGAGTTCCCCGGAGGTGTGCTCCGGGGCGATCCTCCTGTGGTCGATCATGCGTCGTCTCCTTCGCTGAGTTCACTGAGTTGGCTGCGTTTACGTTCGCCGAGTTCGCTGAGGTGCGTGGTATCGCGGGTGTCGCGGCGGTGAGCACGGCTTTGGGTGGTGCCGCCACCGCGGGTCCAGCCTGCGCGGAAGGCGGACATGCGCTCCCTGGCCTGCTCAGGAGTGCACTCGGGTACGGCGGTCGCGGCGCGGTCGTCCGGCCGGGTCGCTTCCGCGCCAGTGGCGTCCGGATCGCCGGCCGGCCGCAGCTGCGGGACCAGATGGGACTGCCTCACACGTCGCGGGAGGCTGCCTGAAGCCGCCGCGTCGGCCACCGTGTCCGGAGAGGGCGCGGGCCGCCGCGGTTCCGGCGAAGGCGGAGCCTGAGGCCCGTCAGCCTCGTGTCCGGGGCGGGTGCGGCTGTGCGACCGCAACGCTATGACGCCAGGGGGCGGTGGCGCCTCGGTCCCGGGTCCCGCTTCGGCTCCGACTCCGGTTCCTGCTTCGGCTTCGGCTTGGGCTTCGGCTTCGAACGTGTACGCGGAACCGGCAGCCCCTTCATCCGATCCATCCGCATCCGACGGGGACGTGCTCTGGAGCAGCGCGTTCGGGACCAGCACGACGGCGGTGGTCCCCCCGAAGGGCGAGGTCCGTAGTCGCACCTTGACGTCGTGGCGGACCGAAAGCTTGCTGACCACGAAGAGTCCCAGGCGGTCGCTGTCGAAGATGTCCAGTGCCTCGGTCTCCTCGACGCGCCGGTTCGCCTCGGCGAGCGCCTCCTTTCCCATGCCGAGACCGCGGTCTTCGATTTCGATCGCGTAGCCGTTGGGGACGGGTTCGCCGTTGACGCGGACCCGCGTGTGAGGCGGTGAGAACTGTGTCGCGTTCTCGACCAGTTCGGCCAGGAGGTGCGTGAGGTCCGCGACGGCGGTACCGATGACCGCGGCTTCCGGCAGCGGGCGCACGTCAACGCGTGCGTAGTCCTCCACCTCCGAGACGGCGGCGCGGACGACATTGGTCAGGAGCACAGGCGTGCGCCAGGCACGTCCGGGTGCGGAACCGGAGAGGATGATCAGGCTCTCCGCATGACGGCGCATGCGCGTGGTGAGGTGGTCGAGCCGGAACAGGTCGCTGAGCTCGTCGGGATCCTCGGCGCGGCGTTCCATACTGTCGAGCAGATTGAGCTGACGGTGGACCAGGACCTGGCTGCGACGGGCGAGGTTGACGAAGACACCCGAGATGCCCCGGCTGAGCTCGGCCCGTTCGACGGCCGCTTCCAGCGCGGCCCGGTGCACGGTCCAGAGCGCCTGGCCGACCTCGGCGACCTCGTCACGCGGAGGTGGCCCCTCGGGAGCCTCCGCCCGGACATCGAGCTTCTCGCCGGCGCGGAGTACGCGCATGGCACGGGGCAGCCTGTACCTGGCGATCTCCAGGGCGGTGTTGCGGAGGCTGACGAGCTCGACGACCAGGGCGCGTCCGATGCGCGCCGAGACGACGAGCGCGGCGGCGACTGCCGCGAGGCCGAAGAACACGGCTGCGCCGGCTGGGGTGAGCAGTGCGTCGCCGATGGGGTCGGCCGGGCCTGCGGCACTCCTGGCTCGCTCCTCGATCTGGCGCATGGCCGTGCGCACGGTGCTGTTGGCCGATTCCCAAGCCTCGACGGACACCGTCTGGGCGGCGCGCCGGTCCGATGGCGCGTTGACGGTGGTGTCTTCGGTCGATTGGAGCGCCTGATACGCGCCCTGGGCGGTGAGAGCGCCCCATGCGGCACGCTCGGGAGCCGGCAGGTCGCCGACAGAGGACTCGATGAGGGCACGGCGCGTCCCGACGGCGCCGGTGAAGAGCTTTCGGCGCTCGGCCCTGAAGGTCCCCTGTGCCTGGGCCGCGGAGAGCAGGGCGTCTTCGCGGGCAAGCATTTCGGCGGCACGGCCGAACTCGTTGAGTACGCGGTCCTCCGCGCCCGCTGCCGTGCTCCGGGCGCCGCCCGCGAGCGCGCCATGGACGCCGAAGGCGGCGCTGATCACCGCTGTGTACTGCTCGAATGCACGGTCCCAGTCGGCCTTGCGGCCGAGTACGGCGGTGCGCAGTCCGGGCAGGGCGGCGCTCGAGGTGGTGAGCAGGTCAAGGCGTTCGGCGACGACGGGCGGCAGGTCACCCGCGTCGGCGACGGTGTGGTCGTCGCCGAGTGCGAGGAGCGCGAGGGAGGTGTCGGTGGTGCCGGTCTGCTGCCGGAAGGCGGCGGCACGTTCCGGGGAGGGCGCCGCGATCTGGCGGAGTGCGGTGCGGCGTTCGTTCTGCAGCGCTGACACGACCTGGTCGACGGGGTGGCGGACGTGGTCCTCGATGTCCTGGAGCTGGCGGAGCCGGGCCACGTCCTGGGCGGTGGTGACGGTGGCGAAGCCCCAGAGGGCGAGGAGCGAGACCACCGGCACCATCAGCAGGGACACGATCTTGGCACGCACGGTCCGGGGGCGCGGGCGCCATCGCTCGCGATGGCGCCGGCCGCCCTGCGCCGCCCAGGCCGATTCCCGGTCCATGGCCGCTTCGAACGGTTCGTCCGCGGGCGGTCCTGCGTGGGCGCGGCGCCCGCGCACGGGCGGTACGGCGGCCCCGCCGTGGACGGCGCCGGTGTGTGGTGGCGTGCCTGCGCCGGGGGTGCTGCGGGATGTGCGCATGGCCTCCTCGTTCCGGAGGGGACGGTGGGTGCGGCGTGTCTGGCGGGAGAGCAACGGGTCTGTGGAGTCAGCGGGGTGCGGCGGCTGGTTCGGCGGTACGCCCCGCCGAGGCGTACGCGGCGCGTTCGCGTGCCGTGGGAGAGAGGGCCACGAAGGCAGCCGTGAGGAAGAGAAAGGACCCGAGGCCGACGGCGAGGGGGAAGATGAACTGCATCGTCGTGGCCCCGGGCAGGGCCTCGCGGGAGGGTTCGACGTGCACGCTGACCGCGAGCATGCCGGTGTAGTGCATGCTGGTCACGGCCGCGCCCAGCACGAGGGAGGCGGCGGCGACCGGGATGGGTGCCGTGACGTTGAGGGCGGCCCAGAGCGCGACCGTCGCTGCGACCACCGCGACGGCGATGGAGAGGGCGACCAGAAGTGGGTCGTATCGCACCGTCCCGTGCAGCCGCAGGGCGGCCATGCCGAGGTAGTGCATGCTGGCGATGCCAAGTCCCGTGGTGAGGCCGCCGAGCAGCAGGGCACGCACACGGTCACGGCCGTGAGCGACGGCGAACACCCCGGCGCCGACCACGGCCATGGCGACCACCAGGCCGAGGATGGTCAGCGGCACGTCGTAGCGGATGTCGGTGCCGACCACGCCGAAACCGAGCATGGCGACGAAGTGCATGGTCCAGATGCCGCTGCCGATGGCGGACGCGGAGGTGATGAGCCAGTTGCGCCGGGAACCGCCGGTCGTCTCGAGAGCCCGGAGCGTGCAGCGCAGGCCGAGCGCCGCTCCGATGCAGGCCATGAGGTACGACAGCACCGGTGTAAGCCAGCCGAAGGTGGCGTGGTCCAGGTGTCCCATGACTCAGGGACGCTAGTCCGGGTGGGGCCGCGGTCCGGGGGCGCATTTCGAAAGCTGCTGGAATATGACAGAGAGATGTTTCTGAACGATCGCACCGAGCTCGAACGGGTGCACAGAACGCCCCGTCGGCGGACCGACCAGCCCCGCGGCCGAGGGGTGGCGGACTTGTCGCAGCCGGCCGTGCCGGCGAAACGCACGGTGCGGGATCATGTCCCCATGGCCGACGACCACACACACGTCCGGGAGTTCTTCGGCACGCGAGCAGCGCGCTGGGACACCCGTTTCCCCGATGACGGTCCGGCTATCGCGGTCGGTGTCGCCGCTCTCGAACTGCGCCCGGGGGACGCCGTACTGGACGCGGGCTGCGGTACCGGGCGGGCCATGCCCCTGCTGCGGGAGGCGGTCGGGCCCGACGGCACGGTGATCGGGGCCGATCTCACCCCGGAGATGCTGGCCGCGGCAAGCGACGCGGGCCGGGGCAGGGCGGGTGCGCTGCTGCTCACCGACGTGGCCCGGCTGCCGCTGCGCGCGCAGTCGCTCGACGCGGTCTTCGCCGCGGGGCTGATCGCCCACCTGCCCCGGCCGGAGGCCGATCTGCGCGAACTGGCGCGGGTGGTGCGTCCGGGCGGACGGCTGGCGCTGTTCCATCCTCTGGGGCGTGCCGCGCTGGCCGCGCGGCAGGGCAGGGAGCTCTCCGATGACGATCTGCGGGCCGAGCCCCGGCTCGCCGGGCTGCTGGCCGGGGCGGGCTGGCGGCTGCGCTCCTACCTCGACGAGGACGCGCGGTTCTTGGCACTGGCCGTGCGCCAGGACTGAAGCGATGCCCGCACGAGCCCGGATCATGCGCGGCTCGAAGCCTGGATCATGTGGCTTCAGGCCCGGATCTGGGCAGACTCCTCGCACCGGTGTCCATCGGACAGACGGGTGAATGAGTCGGGAAGGGGGCAGGGGTGTTCGCCAGGGTGATGGAGAAGATCCGCAGTGTGCTCGCAGGCGAACGGGGCGGCGGGCGGAAAGCAGCCCCGGCTCCCGCCGCACGGGCGCGACAGCACAACATATTCGAGGCGGCGGCGACCTACGTGTCTGCGTGCGCCGAAGACGATCAGCAGGTGGTCGACGAGGCATCGGGCTGGGTGTCGCCCGAGGCCCTGTCCTTCGGGGTGAACGAGCTGGCCTGCCGGGCGGTCATCGCACTCGCACGCGAGCGGAACGAGTCACCGCAGACCGTGGCTCGCAGTCTGCTCGGGCTGCCCGTGGCCTGACCTGATCATTCGTTCGGCCAGTTTCCCTGCCTCAGACACTCGACGGAAGGGCCACCCCCTAGTTAAGGTGCGCCGACGAACGATCGGATAGGGGAGGGTGCTGTGGCCGCGACGGAAGAGGTCGCCGACGACGACACGCTCTACGTGCTCACGGCCCTGCTGCTCACGCCCGCGCAGTTCCCGAGTGTGCTCGGTGACGACTTCCCCGAGGCGTGCGCGTCGCTGGGTCTCGAGCCCTACGACGACGGGTACGGGCTTGTCCTCGGCCAGGACTCCGAGGGCGCTCGCTGGACGGTCGTGGTCGACGATGTCTCGCTGGTGGCGGTCGCCATCGCGTCCTGGGACTGCGGCATGGACTACGACCTGTCTCCCAGCGACCGGACCGTGGTCGAGGTCCTGCCCGGTTGGCCGCTGGCCGTCGTGACTGTCGCGCCGGGTGTCCCCGCTCCCCATGACCCGGCTGAGGCGGACGCGGGCCGGCCGTGTCTCACTCCTCCCCCGACGGACACCTGGGGATCTGTCCAGCGCCGCATGGGTGCGGACGAGATCGCCGTCCAGTGGGCGACCTGGCGCCAGCGGGTGGCGGAGAAGGTGACCTTCGTCCAGCCGGGCGAGCCGAAGAAGGACACCGAGAACGCCGAGGCGACCAGCGAGGCCGGCACGGGCGGCAAGGGCACCGCTGGGACCGGTCCTTCCCACCAGGGCATTCGCCGGGTGCTCAAGGAACTGCACAGCTATGTGGACGAGGCACCGCCGATCGGACGGGTGCGGTCCTCCTTCGCTCCGGACGGCGCACGTATGCTCCGCGCCGACGGACCGGGCTGGTCCCTCGTGGCCCGCACCGACGACATCGCCTTCGTACTCCTCGACGACGAGCCGGGCGAGGTGCTGCCTGTGGGCCGGGGCCCCGAGCTACCCGGCCTGCTGGAGGCGCTGGACAAGATGGCCGTGCGCCCCTCGTGAGCCCACGCACCCACTGAGCCGTACACGCTCTTCCTGAATCGCCCCGCGCGTCAGCGGCCGATCTGTCTGCGGTTGAGCCTCCTGAGCCGGCGACGCTGCGAGGGATCGAGCGCGAAGTAGGCCACGGCGGGCACCCCGACGATCACCAGCAGTGACATCCAGAACCCGATCAACGGGATCAGGAGCAGGCCCACGGCCACTCCCCCGATGGCGACCTTCGCACCTGTGGACATGTCATGCCTCCTTTGCGGCCCCGAGGCCGCACCTGCTGAGAGAACGCCTTCGCACGGTCCTCGGTTCCCCTGTGGAGGACTGTTCTTCCCGCGGCGGCGGCTGCGCTAACCGGCGCGCAGTTCCTCACCCACCGCATGCATATGGCCGAGGGCCTGGCGATACGAGTCGATCAGCCCCGTTTCCGTGTAGGGCAGCCCGAGCCTGCGGCAGTGTGCCCGGACCAGCGGCTGGACGCGTTTCAGATGGGGGCGCGGCATGCTCGGGAAGAGGTGGTGCTCGATCTGGTAGTTGAGCCCGCCCAGGAACCAGTCGGTGAGGATGCCGCCCCGTATGTTGCGGGAGGTCAGGACCTGCCGCTGTACATGGCCCCAGTCACTGCCGTGGGTCCCGTCGGGCATCTCCATGCCCTTGTGGTTGGGTGCGAAGGCCATGCCCAGGTGGAGGCCCAGCAGCATCTGGTGCAGGAGAGCGAAGGCGAGGGCCTGGAGTGGGGTGAGGGCCGTCAGCAGCAGGGCGGCGTACCCGGCGACGTGTGCCACGAGGAGTCCGCCTTCGACCAGCAGGCCCCGGGCGGACGCCCGGCGCCCCGGCGACCGTCCGAAGACGTGCCGGAAGCCGTAGACCTTGAGAGCCAGTCCCTCAAGGGTGGTCAGGGGGAAGAACAGCGCTGCCTGGTGGCGGGTGAGCCAGCCCCGCAGCCCTCTGCGTCCTCCTGCGTGTTCTTCGCTGAAGACCAGGATGTCCGGCGCGACATCGGGGTCCTTGTCGAGATGGTTGGGGTTGGCGTGGTGGCGGTTGTGCTTGTCGTTCCACCAGTCCTGGCTCATGCCGAGCAGCAGGTTTCCGTGGATCAGCTGGATGATGCGGCTGGTCCGCCGGTGAGGAGATATCTGTGCGTGACCGGCGTCATGGGCGATGAAGGCGGCACGCGCGGAGAACAGCGCGAGCGGCACGGCCAGCAGCAGCGTCCACCAGGACGGGCCCATCAGAACGACGCCTGTCAGGACCACGGCCAGCGCCAGTCCGTTCGATGCCATCGTGCGCGCGTACCAGCCGGCGCGGCGATCAAGGAGGCCGTGCTGTTTCGTGGCCCTCAGGAGCGGCGCGAAGTCGCTGCCGGACGCCCGGGCGGTGGCCCTGCCGCCCGGCTCCGGGTGCGGCGCGCCGACGTCTGCGATGACGGTGGCCTGGGACATCTCGCTCTCCGGTCTTTTGACGATGAAACTTCTCTGACCTGGAGAAACGTACGGATCCAAGGACCTTCGCCACCATGGGGTGACCATCCGGAAGGCAACGGGGGATGGCCCGGTGGCCCGTGGTGGGGCCAGCACCACCCTGGCGCCTGCCGGGGAAGGCGCCGTGCGTGTTCGCCCTCGGCCGGAGATGTCTGGGGGGACGGCTACGCGGGGTAGTGGACACCCATGCGGCTGCTGCTGACATCTGACACCCATGTGCCCCGGCGCGCCCGGGTGCTGCCGGAACTCTTGCTGGCGGAGATCGCGCGAGCCGATGCGGTCGTGCATGCGGGTGACTGGGTGGACGAGGCCACCCTTGATGCGTTCGAAGCGCACGCGCATCGGGTCATCGGGGTGTTCGGCAACAACGACGGACCTGCGCTACGTGCCCGGTTGCCCGAGGTAGCCCGCGCCGACCTCGGTGGTCTGCGCTTCGGAGTCGTACACGAGACGGGTGCCGCGCAGGGACGCGAGCGGCGGTGCGCCGAGCGGTTCCCGGATCTGGACGTACTCGTCTTCGGGCACAGCCACATCCCATGGGACACCACCGCGGCAGACGGGCTGCGGCTGCTGAACCCGGGCTCTCCGACGGACCGCCGGCGGCAGCCGTACTGCACGTACATGACGGTCGAGGTCGCCGGTGGGGCGCTGACGGATGTGACGCTGCACCGGCTGCCGCCCCGTGCGTGACCGTGGGGTGGTTGCCCGGACGACCGTCCGGGCAACGTCCCGCCGGTTGCACGACCGGTTCCGATGCTTGTCGGCTCCGTGGCCGGGGGCCACGATGGCCACGGGAGGAAGTCACCTACCGGGAGGCTGAGTTGTCCGATGCCTGGGTGGCCCTGGCGGCGGGGAAGGACCCCGTGCGGCGACTCGGCGAGCTCCGCCGTGCCTACGAACGCTTCGCGAGCGCCGGCCGGGTGGAGCGCACCGTGAGGCCGGTGGTGGCGGAGTCATGGCGGCGGTGCGCCCGGGCTCAGGTGGCCCCGGAGGGCACTGCCTGCGTGGAGCTCGGCGATGACGAGCTCGGTGCCTACCGCGACGGACATCCGCTGTCGAGGGTGATGCCGGTCGTCCGCGAACTCATGGGGGGCTACGCCCTGGACGGCGAGCACCTCGTCGCGGTGTGCGACGCCCAGGCACGGCTGCTGTGGGTCGAGGGACATCCCAGGGCTCGGCGCCTCGCCGGCGGGATGAACTTCGTGGAGGGCGCACGGTGGTCCGAGTCCATCGCCGGGACGAACGCACCGGGGACGGCGATCGCCGTGGACCGTCCCGTCCAGGTCTTCGCCGCGGAGCACTTCCGCAGACCGGTGCACGACTGGACCTGTGCTGCGGCGCCCGTGCACGACCCGCGCAGTGGACAGCTGCTGGGCGCGGTGGACATCACGGGCGGTGACCGGCTCGCCCATCCGCACAGCCTGGCCTTCGTGGGTGCCGTGGCGCGGGCCATGGAGTCCCACCTGGCTCTGGTGGCACCGCGGCCCGTGGGCGATGAGATACGGCTGACTGCTTTGGGCCGGGACGAGGCGCTGCTGGTGGCGGAGGGCCGGACGCTCCGGCTGAGCCGCCGCCACAGCGAGATCCTCGTCGTCCTGTCCCGCCACCCCGAAGGCCTGAGCGGGGACGAGCTGCTGCTCGAGCTGTACGAGGACGAGCACATCAGCCCGGTGACGCTGCGTGCCGAACTCTCGCGGCTGCGCGGACTGCTCGGACCGCGGCTGCTGCTCTCGCGGCCCTACCGGCTCGCCATGGCGACGGAATCGGACTTCGGCACGGTGGCCCGGCATCTCGCCTCGGGCGCTGTCGCCGCCGCATTGAGCGTGTACGCGGGGCACGTGCTGCCGGGGTCCAGCGCCCCCGGCATAGCAAGGTTGCGCCGCTGCCTCGTGGACGAGCTACGCACGGCGCTGATCGCACGGGCCGATCCCCGGCTGCTGTCCGACTGGGCACACAGCACCTGGGGTGAGGGCGACCTCCCTGTCTGGCGGGCGCTCGCGGCGGCGCTGCCACCATCGCAGCGCCCGGTGGCACAGGCACGGGCGCGGGCACTGGACGCGGAGTACGGCGCCTGACGCATCAGCGGACTCATCCCCGGCCTCCACGGTGGTCGCAACGTGACGGCAACGTGGTGCCGCCTAGGTTCGGCGCGAGCGCCGCTCGATGGCGGGCGGCGTGGACTCCGGGAGGACTCATGACTCGATTCGCGGTACCCGGCACGCAGGGCTCCGTCGTCCGCTACGCCGCCCGCTACGACCACTGGATCGGCGGCGCGTACGTGCCTCCGGTACGCGGCCAGTACTTCGAGAACCCGAGCCCCGTCAACGGGCAGACGTTCACCGAGATCGCCCGCGGCACTGCGGAGGACGTCGAGTGTGCTCTGGACGCGGCGCACGCCGCCGCCCCGGCCTGGGGCCGCACCGAGCCCACGGCCAGGGCCAACGTCCTGCTGAGGATCGCCGACCGGATGGAGGCCCATCTGGAGGAACTCGCCGTCGCGGAGAGCTGGGAGAACGGAAAGCCGGTACGCGAAACACTGGCCGCCGACATTCCGCTGGCCATCGACCACTTCCGCTATTTCGCGGGGGCGCTGCGCGCCCAGGAGGGTTCACTCAGCGAGCTCGACGACACGACGGTCGCGTACCACTTCCACGAGCCGCTTGGTGTCGTGGCGCAGATAATCCCCTGGAACTTCCCGATCCTGATGGCGGTCTGGAAACTGGCCCCGGCGCTGGCCGCGGGCAACACCGTCGTGCTGAAGCCGGCGGAACAGACCCCGGCGTCCGTGCACATCCTGATGGGTCTGATCGCCGATCTGCTGCCACCCGGAGTCGTCAACATCGTCAACGGCTTCGGCGTCGAGGCGGGAAAGCCCCTGGCGTCCAGCCCGCGCATCGCCAAGGTCGCCTTCACCGGCGAGACCACGACGGGGCGGCAGATCATGCAGTACGCCGCGGAGAACATCAAGCCGGTGACGCTCGAGCTGGGCGGAAAGTCGCCCAACATCTTCTTCGACGACATCTGGGCCGCCGACGACGAGTTGCGCGACAAGGCGCTCGAGGGTTTCACCATGTTCGCCCTCAACCAGGGCGAAGTGTGCACCTGCCCGTCACGGGCGCTGATCCAGCAGGGCCACTACGGCGAGTTCCTCGACGCGGCGATCGCCCGTACGGAGGCGATACTGCCGGGCCACCCCCTGGACACGGACACCATGATCGGCGCCCAGGCGTCCGGCGACCAGCTCCAGAAGATCCTTTCGTATCTGGACATCGGCCAGCAGGAAGGCGCGAAGATCCTGACGGGTGGTCAGCGCATCGAGTACGACGGGGAGCTCGCGGGCGGCTACTACGTGCAGCCCACGATCTTCGAGGGTGACAACCGGATGCGTGTCTTCCAGGAGGAGATCTTCGGACCGGTGGTCGCTGTGGCCTCCTTCACGGACTTCGACGACGCCATCGCGGCGGCGAACGACACGCGGTACGGGCTGGGCGCCGGCGTATGGACCCGGGACATCAACCAGGCCTACCGGGCGGGACGTGCCATTCAGGCGGGCCGGGTCTGGACGAACTGCTACCACGCCTATCCGGCCCATGCCGCCTTCGGCGGCTACAAGCAGTCGGGCATCGGGCGTGAGACGCACAAGATGATGCTCGATCACTACCAGCAGACGAAGAACCTGTTGGTGTCGTACTCACCGAGGAAGCTGGGCTTCTTCTAGGCCGTGAGCAGAGGGCACCCGACCACGTCGGATGCCGGTGCCGAAGGTGAATCGCGCCCTCGTCTCAGTACTGGCTGCGGAAGAGGGCGCGTTCGCCGATGAAGTCGCCGGTCATGGCGGCCGCCGCCAGGCGGTCCGCGAAGCGGTCATAGGCGCCGTACTCCTCGTCGGGGGTCAGGGTCAGGATCGTGTCGGGTGTCGCGCAGGGACCAGCGGCTGCGGAGGGCCTGAGGGGAACCACGGTGGACGTTGCTCCAGGCGTCCAGGGGCGGCGCCGCTGAAGCGCGACCTGAGTCACTGGGGCAGCGAAGCCACCCCGGTGCCGACCTTGTCGTCACGGATGACCGGACCGCGCCACCGGCGCTGACGGGAAATCCTCAGTGATGTGGGCCTGACGGCGCAGAACCCACTGGATTCAAGAGACGATGCCGTGTTCCCAGGCCCAGGCCGCGATTTCCACGTTCGTCATTCACGAGGAGGGCGCCAGTTCGGTGGCCGGATTGCCGCCCCACCGCGCTCGGGCTGGTACTTCCTCGCCCTTCATCAGGAAGGTGTCGGCGGCGAGTTGGGCCCGGTCGCCGACAACGGTTCCGTAGTGGACGAATGCACCCACGCCAAGGGTCACGCCCTGCCCGATCGTGGCGTGGTCGGACTTGAAGGCGCCGTCTTCCTGGGAGTGCGACTGGATGACGCTTGCGGCGTTGAGTGTGCACTCGTCTCCAATGGACACGAGGGTCCGCTCGATCAGCGTGCAGCCGTCGTCGAAGACCCGCCGTCCGACCTTGGTGCCCAGCAGCCGCCAGACCACGGCTTTGAACGGGGTGCCGTTGAATGCCTGCATGTAGCGGTGCGACGTCAGCTTCCAGAAGCGTTCGTGCCGCCAGAAGGACGGGTCGTAGATCGAGCAGTACAGCGGTTTCAGCGGGCGGAAACGGGTGACGGCCCGCTCAATCAGGGTGAAGAAGACGATGGTGAACGCCATGGTGAGCAGGCTCGCCAGTGCGAGTACCGGCAGGCCGTGGAAGTGGTAGAAGTCGATGGCTGCCATGGCGATCACGGAGAGTACGAAGAAGTGGAACCAACGCGCCAGCAGGTGCAGGCTCGCGGTGACCACATTGTGCCGGTTCTTGGCCGCCAGACGCCGCCGCAGCTCTTCGCCCGTCGCCAGATGGTCGAACTGGGTGTCGCGCAGCACGGTGCGTGGAATCTCGAAGCTGGGGGAGCCCAGCAGCCCCACGCCTTCTCGTACGGGACCGTCGACGGGGACCATGACCTTGGTCGCGAGCAGGCAGTTGTCACCCGTGCGCCCGCCCGCGGGATAGGCGATGTTGTTGCCGAGGAAGTTGTGCGGGCCGATGGACGTCGTGGACAGGCGGAAGGACGTGCTGGAGAAGTCCGCGTTGATGATCGACAGGCCGTCGGCGACCGACGTCCCGCTGCCGACCGTGCTGAGGTAGGGGGTGTCGTGTTTGACGAGTGTGCCGAAGTTCGATCCGGTCTGCTCGATACGGCTCAGGTCGTATCCGAGGCGCCGCAGATAGTGCACGATCGCCGAACTATCGCCGAAGAGTGTGGTGAAGAACCTGATGTTGGTCAGCCGCAGGATCGCCCGCTGGATTCCGTAGTGGAATCCGTACAGCGGATAGGTTCTGTTCGGCTTGATGGTGAGGCTGAGCAGCCGGGGCAGAGTGCCTACCAGGAGAAGGCCCACAAGCAGAGCACCGAAGAAGGCCACGAGGGAGGCGAGCAGCGCGTCGACGAAGAACACGGGGTTCGTGACCGCTGGCGTATCGGGACTGAATACCGCACCCCACTGCGGGAGCAGGGCCAGCGCGATGCTCACACCGGCCACGGTGAGCGGCAGGTACACCAACAGCATCGCCGCCAACTGCCCCAGACTGTAGAGGGCCTTGCGCAGCAAGCCGCACGGGGAAGGCTCCGCGGTCGGGAAGTCCGTCGTCGCCGGCTGCGCCGGGGAACCGTGCCAGGATTCGGCGGCCGGGACCACCTGCCCGGAGTGGAGGGAGGAGGCATGGCCGAGCCGGGAGCAGTCCCCCATCGACGTATCGATGTCGAGCACGGTCTGCTCGTGGACGATCACCCCTCCCCCGAGGGTGACCGGGCCCGTCTCGATCCAGCCGTCGTGCGCCCGATAGCAGGACAGGAAGACATCCTTGCGGATGACCGTGCCGTCACCGATGGAGAGCAGGTCGGTGCAGACCGGAACGGCACGCGAAAGAACGGTGACGCCCTTCCCGATGTGCGCGCCAAGGGCCCTCAGATAGAGCACATAAAGAGGTGAACCGGCGAGCAGTCGCGCCGGGCTGGTGCGGATGAGGGTCTTCACGCACCAGAAGCGCAGATAGCCAAGACCCCACACCCGGAACCGGCGGCGGGTGAAGCGGCCGATGAGCAGCCACTTGGCGACGACGGGAACGGCGCACAGGCCGAAGAAGACCGCGACGCTGAACAGGACCGCGCGGACGTAGAGTCCGGCAGTCCCGGAACCGGCCGTGACCCACGTGTAGCCCTCGATCGCGACCAGAGCGCCCGCACTCGAGAAGAGCAGGAAGAAGAAGAGCTGCGCCGCCCCGCAGAGCACATACGGCAGCGCCCCGAGCCGCGACTCCTCCGGTGTGCTGGTCAACGGCTCATCCGGTGTCCGGCTGAACTGGGACGGGGCGGTCGATGCACTCTGCGCAGGTGCGTGCTGCCGGCCCGGAGAAGCCTCAGCGGCCGGGAACGCAGCGGCCAGGTCCTGGATCGTCGAGTGCGCGTAGATGTCC
>NZ_JBHWIW010000001.1:141694-143844 GCF_042731955.1 Streptomyces sp. NPDC059828
GTCCTTCATCGACACCGTCGGCAGATCGTCCCGCTTCCGCACCCTCGCACAGAACTGCGCCATCACCAGCGAATCAGCACCCAGATCAGCAAAGAAATCACTGTCCAACGGCACCCGCTCCGTACGCAGGACACCAGCCAGTACCTCCGCGAGCAGGCCCTCGGCGCCCATGACCGGTGCATCCGACGGGGACGCCGCCACCGGCCCATCAGGCACACGGGCGTCGACGGCCGGGAACGCAGCCGCCAGGTCCTCGATCGTCGAATGCTGGTAGATGTCCTTCATCGACACCGTCGGCAGATCGTCCCGCTTCCGCACCCTCGCACAGAACTGCGCCATCACCAGCGAATCAGCACCCAGATCAGCAAAGAAGTCACTGTCCAACGGCACCCGCTCCGTACGCAGGACACCAGCGAGAAGTTCGGCCAGGAGCCCTTCGGTGCCGGTCGCCTTCCCACCGGTGCCCGTGGCGTCGTCGGGGGGTGATGTCCTGGCATTCCCGGCAGCGGCGTCGGCGCCTCCCCGGGGGATCACGACCGTTCCCCGGGGCCGCGGCGGGGGCCGACGCCACCGTGTGCGGTCGACGTCTGACGTCCCGGGAACACGGGAGGCCGAGCGCTGCGCACCGTGATCACACGGTGATGGACGGTGTCCTGATGGTCATCCCTCGAGTACATGAGTAGCTCACCTGCAGACGGTGCGGTTACTGGTCGGTTTCCATGGACCTTGTCTCCCGGCCCCCGCGGCGGCCTTGCGGAGCTCCACGCGGTCCTTCCGGGTAAAACGTCTCTCCTTCAATTAGGCCCGATCGGAAGAGCCCTGTCCTGCTACTGAATCCCGGGGCTTGACGCCGCACTCCGGAGTGTGCGCAGACGGCACACCCCCGACCCGTGTGCTGACCGCGTCAGGTACGCATACGGTTGATCAGCGGCTTGGGCTCACTCGGGGACACGAGGTCGCAGGTCGTCACGCCCTACTCCGGCTCCCAGGCCTGGAGCTGGTCGAAGAGACGTCGGTCGCCGAGGAGTCGCAGGGAGTCGATCGGTGTACGGCCGTACAGGACCAGGGCCGGTTCCCCGGCCGTGTGGCGGGCGCAGTCATCGGCGCGACTTGCGCCCGTGAGCCAGTTCGCCTGGGACGGCGGCCCCGGCACGAGCGTGTTCGCCGACCCGGCGGAACAGCTCACCGGGGTCCTGCAGTTGATACCCCGGAAGGTGCCTCGTGTCCCGGGTGCCCGATTGTGTGGGGCAAGGAGCTTCAGCAGGAGGTCACTGCTGGGGTCCTCTCCTCGATCGGGCCCGGTCACGGAACCAGGCGCCCACGCCGACCAGCACAGCCGCCCCGACCGCGTACACGGGCAGCCACTGGGTCGTCGTGGCCGCCAGACACACGGCGACAGCGTCGTGGCTCCGGGCCTTCTGCGCGTACGCCAGGGCGATGCTGTCCCGGCCGACCAGATCCGCCAGCGCGGCCCCCACCCGGATGACCTCGTACTTGCCCAGTTCGGCGCATGCTCTACGGGTGCCGGGCATCGGGAACAGCCAGGTCCAGCGCTGGAGCACAGGAGCTACCGCGATCGCCACGCAGAGGCCGACGACCAGCGAATACGCGGCCAGGTTCCGCGCGTACGGGGAGCGGATGCCGGGCGTCCAGGCCGGCAGTCGGTAGAAGGCGAAGACCACCGCGAGAAGGGTCACTCCGATGTAGGTGGCGAACCACTGCCAGGAGCCCTGCGCGAGTGCGGCCGCCAGCACCGCGGCGAGTGCGATTCCGATGACCCCGGGCTGACCGGCAGTGTTGTGGCCCGCGCCGGTGGATACCGGATTCCGTGCTCCTTGAGGACTCGGGTCGTTCACGGAAAGCTCCTGCCGGGTTCGGAGACCCTCAGCATCCGGTACACCGCGCCGCCGAGCCCTGCGCCATGCCGGACGGCCCGGTATCGCCCCGCCCGGTTGGCGGGTCGCCGTGGTCCCGCTCCGCTGCGCGCGCGAAAAGCCGTCGGGTGGGACCACCCGATGCTGCAGCCGCGAGGGATGCCACCGCCGAACGCGGCGCGGGGGGGCCGGGCCCCCTAGGGGCGTCTGGAAGCGGGGGGCGGGGGGTTCGAACCGCAGTGGCGGGGGGAGATACCCCGCAGTGGCTTTTAAAAC
>NZ_JBHWIW010000001.1:143854-219232 GCF_042731955.1 Streptomyces sp. NPDC059828
GCCGCCGGGGCCCGGCACCGGTGCGCGGCCAAAACGCCGTCGGGTGGCACCACCCGTTGCTGCACCCGCGAGGCATCCCACCGCCCACCGCCCCTCTGGGCCACGGCCCCCTCTCGCCGCGTCTCAGAGCTGGCGGCGGTGGTTACGAACCGAGATGCCGGGCGAAGAACCGCATCGTGCTGTCCAGCTCGAACGCCGGAACCTCACCGTGCTTGCCAGGGTTGGCGTGCAGTGTCTTCTCGCCCGATGCCAGGGCGTCGAAGAGCGCCAGGCACTGATCCCTCGGCACCCGCTCGTCGTCCCACTGGACCAGGAACTCCACCGGGACGGTGATCCGCGCGGCGGCATCGGCCGATGCCAGGGCCCCGCCCAGGCCCAGTACCGCGGCATGCACCCGGGGTTCGGCGGCAACGAACGGGACGCCGAGTCCGCATCCCAGTGACACGCCCCAGTAGCCCACCCGGCCATGGCCGACGTGCTCGCACTGCTGGACCGCGTCCAGCACAGCCCGCCACTCCGGGACGGTCTGGCGGGCGACGAGCGCCTGGAAGCCGGCGATCAGCGGGGCCGGGTCCACCCCGGCTTCCATACGAGCCTGGTTCTCGGTCGCGATCCGGTCGTACTCCTCGTGCTTCGGCCGGTCGCCATGACCGGGCACGTCGACCGCCGCAACCGCGAAACCGCATTCGGCCACGAAACGGTGGGCGCGGTGCACGATTTCGGGGTCCTTCTTGTGGCGGCCACCGCCGTGTCCCATCAGGATGAGGGGACGCGTTCCGGCGGCGCCTTCCGGCGTCCAGAGCACGCCAGGTATCTCGCCGAGGGTGAAGAGTTGTTCGCGGACGCCTTCGAACGACGTCTCAGAGGTGAAGCGCATAGCGTTTCGCCCTTTCGGGATGCCTTCTGCGGGCACTCCCTAGGCCATGCGAAGGAGGGAGTCCCGACCTGTCGAAGTGTTGATCGGTCTCACCTCCTTGGTTCGCAGCAGTGCACGGCGAGGTGACGATATCAGCAACTCCCGGCCCGTCGGCGGCGTGCCGGGGACTGGTGGCCGGAGAAGGAGCGACGACGCACAGGGGAACTCGAGGAATCGGCCTAACAGGACAGGATGCTGGTCGTGGGAACGTCGACGACGTGCGCGGCCAGCCGTGCGTACATACCGCACCGGGCGATCAGTTCCGCATGTGTGCCCTCGTCCACCAACCGCCCGTCCGCCACGACAAGCACCCGGTCCGCCTCGGTTGCGAAGCTCAGATCGTGGGCGATCACGATCGTGGTACGCCCGGCCGTCAGCCGCCGCAGTGGCTGCTGGATCCTGCGCGCTGACACCGAGTCAAGACCGCTCGTCGGCTCGTCGAGCACGAGGACGGGTGCGGCGCGCAGCATCGCGCGGGCGATGGTGATCCGCTTGGGCTGACCGCCCGACAGGGCGGCCGTACCGGGGGCTATCCCGGTTTCGTATCCCTCGGGCAAGTCCACGATGAACTCGTGCGCGGCTGCGCCGACGGCGGCCTGCCGGATCTCGTCGTCGCTCGCACCGGGGCGTCCGGCTGCGATGTTCTCGCGGATGGTCCCGCTCAGGATGAGGGTCTCCTGCGGCAGCAGGGTCACGTTGTCCCGCAGGAAATCGAGCGACAGCCGGGGCAACGCGACCCCGTCGAGGCAGACGGCGCCTTCGGTGGGGTCGTAGAACCGGGACATCAGCCGGGCGAGCGTGGACTTGCCTGCCCCGCTCGGTCCGGTGACCAGGAGCAGTTCACCGGGACACGCTGAGAACGTCATGTTCCGCAGCGAGGGCCGCTCAGCACCTGGGTAGCTGAAGGAGGCGTCGTGGAAGGAGACCCAGCCGCGCACCGGCCATGCACCGACCGGCTGGTCGGGGTCGGTGACGGCGGGGCGGGCCGCCAGGATCTCGTTGATGCGGTCGGCGACCGCGGTGGCCGCCGTGAGGGTCAGTCCGAGCTGGCCGAGGTTGCGGATCGGCGGGTAGAGGTAGCCGATGTACGCGGCGAAAGCCAGCAGCGCTCCCAGGGACATCCGCCCCTCGGCGATCTCCCAGGGGCCGACCCCGATCACCGTGAGCACGCACAGCGTCTCGACGACCTCGACAAGCTGTTCGTACTTCTCACTGGCCCGCGCCCCGCGCACGGAAGCCCGCAGCCATCCGCGCGCCTCGCGGTCGAGCCGCCTCTCCTCTTCGCGCCGGCGGTTGTACGCCTGGGTGAGGACGATGTTGCCGAGAGACTCCTCGACCACGGAGGTGATCGCGCCGTCCGCGGCCCGCTCGTCCTGGGACGCCGACTTGACGCGGCCGAAGAAGCGGCGTGCAGCCAGCCAGAAGAGCGGGGCCAGTACGAAGGTGACGAGCGCGAGGTCCCAGCGCAGAGAGAAGGCCGCGCAGGCGTAGAACACCGCGGAGATGGCAGCGGATACGGTGCCGACAAGCCCGGAGACGGCCATCTGCTCGATCGCCTCGACGTCACCGGAGGAGTGCCGTAGCCGGCGTCGTGTGCCCGCTGGGGACTACGGGACAGCCCCTGGGTGATCCCTGGCTGCCACGCCAGGGAACCGATGCCACGTGCGTCGACACGGGGCAGCGGCACGACGACGCGCTCCGCCACAAGCGCGGCAGTGTGCCTACGACGGGACACTGGGGCCGAAGGTGATGGGTCCCCGCGGAGCCCGGCCCGGGCTCACCGGCGCAGCAGCTCCCCGACCGTGAGCAGGAGGAAGCAACCGCCGAGGCTGAGGGCGATGGTCCTGCGGCGCAGATTCTGGTAGCGCGTCTCGTACTCCAGGCGCAGCTCGACGCACCGGTTGGCGATACGGCGGGTGACCGCCTTGGACATGTCCACGCGGGCCCGCGTGTACTGCTCCTCGAGCTCTCGGCGCTCGGCGGTGGTGAGCCAGGGCAGCGTTTCGCAGAAGGCGGTGGCCTCCCTGCGTGCTTCCGCGAGTTCGGCCTGCCAGTAGAGGTAGCCGTCGAGCCGGCGCAGCCCGTCCCTGACCCCCTCAGAGGGAGAGGAGCTGCTCACCGCAGCTCTCCGCCAGGTCCGCTCAGGCGCCGCTCGGCTTCCCCGCCGGACTGGATCTCCGCGAATTCGGGGTGGTGCATGTCGAACGCAGGGGATTCGGAACGGATCCGCGGCAGGGTGACGAAGTTGTGCCGCGGCGGCGGGCAGGAGGTCGCCCACTCGAGTGAACGGCCGTAGCCCCACGGGTCGTCGACCTCGATCTTCTTGCCGTACTTCTCCGTCTTCCAGACGTTGTAGAAGAACGGCAGGATCGACAGACCCAGCAGGAACGAGCTGATCGTGGAGATGGTGTTCAGCAAGGTGAAGCCGTCGGCGGCCAGGTAGTCCGCGTAACGGCGCGGCATGCCCTCGGCGCCCAGCCAGTGCTGGACCAGGAACGTGCCCTGGAAGCCGATGAACAGCGTCCAGAAGGTGATCTTGCCAAGCCGCTCGTCCAGCATCTTGCCCGTGAACTTCGGCCACCAGAAGTGGAATCCGGCGAACATCGCGAACACCACGGTGCCGAAGACGACGTAGTGGAAGTGCGCGACGACGAAGTACGAGTCGGAGACGTGGAAGTCCATCGGGGGCGAGGCCAGGATGATCCCGGTCAGCCCGCCGAAGAGGAATGTCACCAGAAATCCGGTGGCCCACAGCATCGGGGTCTCGAACGACAGTGAGCCCTTCCACATGGTGCCGATCCAGTTGAAGAACTTCACCCCGGTCGGTACCGCGATCAGGAAGGTCATGAAGGAGAAGAACGGCAGCAGCACGGCCCCGGTGACGAACATGTGGTGGGCCCACACGGTCACGGACAGTCCGGCGATCGCGATCGTCGCGGCCACCAGGCCGATGTAACCGAACATCGGCTTGCGGCTGAAGACCGGGACGACTTCCGAGATGATGCCGAAGAACGGCAGGGCGATGATGTACACCTCTGGATGCCCGAAGAACCAGAAGAGATGCTGCCACAGCAGGGCGCCACCATTGGCCGGATTGTAGATCTGGGCGCCGAACTTGCGGTCGGCCTCCAGCGCGAACAGGGCGGCGGCCAGCACCGGGAAGGCGAGCAGGACCAGCACACCGGTCAGCAGCACGGTCCAGCAGAAGATCGACATGCGGAACATCGTCATGCCCGGAGCGCGCATGCAGATGATCGTGGTGATGAAGTTGACCGAGCCGAGGATCGTGCCGAAGCCGGAGAAGGCCAGACCCATGATCACCATGTCCGCGCCCACGTTGGGCGTGTGCTGGGCGTCCGAGAGCGGCGGGTACATGAACCAGCCGAAGTCCGGTGCGCCGTTCGGGGTGAGGAAGGCGGCGAGCGCGATCAGCGAGCCGAAGACGTAGAGCCAGTAGGCGAACATGTTCAGCCGGGGGAAGGCCACGTCGGGGGCGCCGATCTGGAGCGGCATGATCCAGTTCGCGAACCCGGCGAACAGCGGTGTCGCGAACATCAGCAGCATGATCAGGCCGTGCATCGTGAACGCCTGGTTGAACTGCTCGCTCGACATGATCTGCATACCGGGGCGCGCCAGCTCCGCACGCATGAACATCGCGAAGAGTCCGCCGACGCAGAAGAATCCGAACGCCGTGGTGATGTACAGGGTGCCGATGGTCTTGTGGTCGGTGGTGGTCAGCCACGTCACCACCACGTTCCCGGGCTTCCTGGACCGGAGCGGGACCTCGTTCTCGTACGCGTCGTCAACCAGGTCGCTGGGTTGGGTCTTGGGATGCATGGCGACGCGGGCTCCTGGCTGACTCGGCCTCGGCGCCGACCTCACGTCATGTCGATCGGGTCAGCGCACACTTACGATGCCTTTCTCCCCCACACAGGACGTGAGCCCTTCCATCCGGCGCCCACATGTCACCCGATGGGAGACGCGGAATGGGTCACTTGGAGGACAGGTCCCGGCACGGGCATCCCGAGACCGCACGCCGACCGAACCCGTCCGTGGGGCAGCGCTTTGGCGGCCCGCGCGCTACCCTCCGGCGCATGATTGGCATGAGCATGCTGCGACTCTGCCGGCCCGCCTACGTGTGCCTCCTCCTGCTGGGCCTCCTGGGCACGACGATCACCGCCACCGCCGCACCGGCTTCGGCCACGGTGGCGACCCCTTCCCTCCCTTCTCCGGGTTCTCCGGGTTCTCCGGGTTCAGGTATCTCAGGCCCCATGGGCATGACCACGTCCGCCGCCGCGGCCGCGCGCTGGGGCGACCGCAGGCTCGACGAGGTCACCTTCCTCGCCACCCACAACTCCTTCACCAACTACGAGGACTCCCGCTGGAGTTCGGTGAACCAGGCCGAGTCGGTGCGCGCACAGCTCGACAACGGCGTGCGCGGGCTGAGCCTGGACACACACTGGTACGAGCGCAGCACGTGGCTGTGCATCATCAGCTTCGGCAGCGACTGCTACCCCAGTGACGTGTACCTGTGCCATGGCGACTGCAAGACCTTCGCCGGCATCACCTACGCCCTGCCACGGCAGTCCTTCCACGGCACGATGCAGACCGTGGTGGACTTCCTGGCCGGCCATCCCGAGGAGGTGGTGACCATCTTCCTGGAGGACTACGTCAGCGCGGAGCAGCTACGCCATTCCCTGGACAGGGTGAGAGGCCTCTCCGAGCTACTGGTCAGGCCCGACGAGTGGGGCGTACGCCAGCACGGGTGGCCGAAGGTGGCCGATCTCGTCACGGCGGGCAAGCGGCTGCTGATCTTCTCGGACCGGTCCGACCGCGAGCAGCTCGGCGTCATGCACGACAGGTCCTGGACGGTGTCCAACTACTGGAGTCTCGGGGACCTGGGCAACGACCTCACATGCGTCAGCCGCTGGTCGGATGTGCCCCTGGACCGCCAGGAGCCCGGATTCCGGCGGCTGTTCACCATGAGCCACGACCGCAATGTGCCCACGGTCCTCACAGCCGCCCTGGACAACGGCAGCAAGCTGAGGAACCGCATCGCCGAGCAGTGCCGGCCCGCGGCCGGAGGCCGCAACCCGAACTTCGTCTCCGTCGACTTCCACCGGCTGTCGGACAGCGGCGGACACACCCCCGCCTCGGTCGTCGCGGAGCTCAACGCGGGCCCCTGAGGCGGTGTGCGCCGGATCGATCCACGTGCCCCTCACGGCACCGCGTACGGTCATCGACGTGAGAAGGCAGAGCATGGACACCTCATCGACGGCGCACCGCACCTGGCGGCTGGCCACGCGGGCACTGCCGGAGGGGCTGGCCCATGAGCCGAGCCGTCAGTTCCTGGTCGAGCAGGGGCTGCCCCGGACCGCTGCCGACCTCGACTTCAGTGTGCTGCACGGCGGTAGCTTGGCGCCCTTCACCACCCGTGGCGGTGAATCAGTGGGTGACGGAAGGCTGTTCGTGCTGGGTTCCACCGACTACTGCGGCAGCCGGGTGGTGCTCGACGGTATGACCGGCGAGGTGCTGCTGGCCGCTTGGGGTACGCCCCGAACTGCAGACCCCCTCGCCACCTCGCTGAACGCGCTGGCGGAGCTGATGGACATCTGTGAGTGGGTATCGGATTCGGCGCAGCAGCCCGACGCGTACGAGGGGCGGCGTGGGCCGAATGTCGTGGCCGAGGTGATCGAGGCCGCCGCGGCGCGGCTGTGCGCGGCCGATCCGGCGCTGTTCGACGCCGAGTGCGCGCCCGCGCACTGGCGCACCTGTCTGCTGGTGCGTTCCCTGACCTGGGGTGCCCGGCCGGGATCGGCGGACGGCCTGGCATACGAGTTCGGCGCGGACCTGGTGCGGGACCTCGCGCGATTGGACGGCGAGGGCGAGGTGCGCCGCTACCGCCAGGATGAGCTCCCTGGGCAGCTCACCCACGAGCCGACCCGGAGGCTGCTCACCGAGGTAGGGCTGCCGCTCGGTGGCGCGCTGTTCAGCGTGGATGACGAGCCGCTGCACACCATGGCCGAGGCCCACCCACGCACCTTCAGCGGCGCAAGCGGCCGGGACCATCAGCGGGACTTCCTCGCCATCGGATGGTGGCCGCACGACCTCGTGGTCGCGCTCGACGGCGCCACCGGACGGCTGGAGCTGCCGGACTGGTACGGCGCCGGCAAACCCGCGTGCTACCTGAACCGGGACCTGTCGGCGCTGCTGTACGCCTACTGGGTCTATGAGCGGCTGCGCGCGGAGTGGTATCGCTGGGACAACGGCGCCGCCGCGGACGCCTGGGAGGTGTTCGATCCGTTCGCCCTGCTGAGCAGCCGGGTCGACACCCTGGTCGAGGCGGTGGACCCGGAGGCGTTCCGGACTCCGGACCACTCATGGCGCATGCTCGCGGAGGATCCGTACACCGGTGGGCTGCTGTCCCACTGAGCCGTCCGTCATCCGGATCAACGCCGACTGCCCAAACGCCGACTGCCCACCGGAAGACCTCCGGTGGGCAGTCGGCGTTCAGCCGTTCACTCGTCGCGGTCAGACGAGGTCGAACCGGTCGAGGTTCATCACCTTGACCCACGCCGCGACGAAGTCGTGCACGAACTTCGCCTTCGCGTCATCGCTCGCGTAGACCTCGGCGAGCGCGCGCAGTTCGGAGTTCGATCCGAAGACCAGGTCGGCCCGGGTACCGGTCCACTTGGCCTTGCCCGTGACGGCATCACGGCCCTCGAAAGTGCCTGCGTCCTCGGATGTGGCCTTCCAGGTCGTCCCCAGGTCGAGCAGGTTGACGAAGAAGTCGTTGGTCAGCACCCCGGGGGTCGCGGTGAGCGCACCGTGCTGCGACTGCTGGTGGTTGGCGCCCAGCACACGCAAACCGCCCACGAGGACCGTCAGTTCGGGTGCGCTGAGGGTCAGCAGGTTGGCCTTGTCCAGCAGCAGGTACTCGGCCGGCAGCCGGTTGCCCTTGCCCAGGTAGTTGCGGAAGCCGTCGGCGGTGGGCTCCAGCGCGGCGAACGCCTCCGCGTCGGTCTGGTCCTGCGAGGCGTCCGCACGGCCCGGTGTGAACGGGACCTCGATGTCGAAGCCGGCGTCCTTGGCGGCCTTCTCGACACCCGCGCCACCCGCGAGCACGATCAGGTCGGCGAGCGAGACCTGCTTGCCGCCGGTCCGGGCGGAGTTGAAGGTCTGCTGGATGTTCTCCAGGGTGCGCAGCACCGTCGCCAGCTGGTCGGGGTCGTTGACCTCCCAGCCGCTCTGCGGCTGGAGCCGGATACGCGCGCCGTTGGCGCCGCCGCGCTTGTCGCTACCACGGAAGGAGGACGCGGAGGCCCAGGCCGTGGACACGAGCTGGGACACCGGCAGACCCGAATCGAGGATCTGGGACTTGAGTGCGGCGATGTCGGCGGCGTCGACGAGCTCGTGCGTCACCTCGGGCAGCGGGTCCTGCCACAGCAGCACCTCGGACGGGACCTCGGGGCCGAGGTAGCGCGCGACCGGGCCCATGTCGCGGTGGGTCAGCTTGTACCAGGCCCGCGCGAAGGCGTCCGCGAACTGGTCCGGGTTCTCGAGGAAGCGCCGCGAGATCTGCTCGTACACCGGGTCGAACCGGAGCGAGAGGTCGGTCGTGAGCATCGTCGGGGCGTGGGTCTTCGACGCGTCGTGGGCGTCGGGTACGGTGCCCGCGCCCGCGCCGTCCTTGGGGCGCCACTGGTTGGCCCCGGCGGGACTCTGGAACAGCTCCCACTCGTGGCCGAACAGGATCTCCAGGAAGCTGTTGTCCCACGTCACCGGGGTGTTGGTCCAGATGCCCTCGAGACCGCTGGTGATCGTGTCACCGCCCTTGCCGGTGCCGTGACTGTTCCGCCAGCCGAAGCCCATCTCCTCCATCGGCGCGGCCTCCGGGTCGGGGCCGACGGCGTCCGCGGGGCCCGCCCCGTGGGTCTTGCCGAAGGTGTGGCCGCCGGCGATCAGCGCGACGGTCTCCTCGTCGTTCATCGCCATCCGGCGGAACGTCTCACGGATGTCGCGGGCGGCGGCGATCGGGTCGGGGTTTCCGTTCGGGCCCTCCGGGTTCACATAGATGAGACCCATCTGGACCGCGCCGAGCGGGTTCTCGAGCTCCCGGTCACCGCTGTAGCGCTCATCTCCGAGCCAGGTGGTCTCGGGGCCCCAGTAGACGTCCTCGTCGGGCTCCCAGACGTCCTCGCGGCCTCCGGCGAAGCCGAAGGTCTCGAAGCCCATCGTCTCCAGGGCGACATTGCCGGCGAGGATCATGAGGTCGGCCCACGAGAGGCTCTGGCCGTACTTCTTCTTGACCGGCCACAGCAGTCGGCGGGCCTTGTCGAGGTTGCCGTTGTCAGGCCAGCTGTTCAGCGGCGCGAAGCGCTGCTGGCCGGCACCGGCACCGCCGCGGCCGTCGCTGATCCGGTAGGTGCCGGCGCTGTGCCAGGCCATCCGGATGATGAACGGACCGTAGTGACCGAAGTCAGCAGGCCACCAGTCCTGCGAAGTGGTCAGCACATCGGCGATGTCCCGCTTGACGGCCGGGAGGTCAAGGCTCTTGAACGCCTCGGCGTAGTCGAAGTCCTCGCCCAGCGGGTTGGACACGGCCGGGTTCTTGGCAAGGATCCTCAGATTGAGCCGGTCCGGCCACCACTGGCGGTTTCCCCCGCCCTGCGTCGGGTGCGGCGCCCGCCCATGGGCAACCGGGCAGCCTCCACCACCCTCATTCTTTGCGTCTGCAACGATTGCATCATGATTCTCGGACATGGGAATCCTTCCGGACGGGGCAAATCACGTGCTCAGGAACTACGGGCGGTGGGCACTAGGGACCCGGAACTCGAATCCGGCGGACAGCCTCGGACTCGCCCGGCACGGATCCCGCCACGACGAGCACACGGAGAGCTACGCGCACGATATGGAGGGGACGCATGACCTGCGCGATCGCGGCACCGGTCCCGTCATGTCTCAAATCTCCTGCCGTACTGGAGCCTACTGCTCTCTTGGCTAGCACCGGAACCGATCCTACAATGGACAGTGTCCAAGTCAAGAAGTATGCCTAACCCATATCCAGTCAGAATCCAGACATGCACAGGTAAACTTGGAGCGCCCCACCGAGCCCCGAATAGGTGAACTGATTCATGAGCGACCTGCTGGAGCGACTACGAGCGCGCGGCTGGCGCGTGACCTCCCAGCGGCGTGTCGTTGCGGAGGTCCTCGACGGCGACCACGTACATCTCACGGCCGACGAGGTGCACGCCCGTGCGGCACAGCGACTGCCCGAGATCTCCCGGGCGACCGTCTACAACACCCTGGGTGAACTGGTGTCCCTCGGTGAGGTCATAGAGGTGTCCACCGAGGGCCGTGCCAAGCGCTACGACCCCAACGCGCACCGGCCGCACCAGCACCTGGTGTGCTCACGATGCGGCACGATCCGCGACGTCCATCCCCTCGGCAACCCCCTGACCGACCTTCCGGACGGGGAACGGTTCGGCTTCACGGTGTCCGAGGTCGAGGTCACTTACCGAGGGCTCTGCCCGTCCTGTGCCTGACCGGCGGATGAGGCCGCCTACGGCGTTCGGATCGCATCCGTTCGATGCCGTGTGGTGGGTTTCTGCCCGTAACCCGGCCGACCGCGGTGCCGTCCCACGGCCCCCCTGTAGAAGGGAGTTCGCTGCTCCAGTGCCTATAGGGGGAAACCATGAAGCGCACCACCCGCGGCCCGCTGTCGCGAACCGCCGCGGCCGTCGCGCTCGCCGCGCTCTGCCTGCTGTCGGCCGGGTGCGGGAGTGACGGCGGCGGGGAGTCCGGTGACTCCGGTGGCAGTTCTTCCGGCGCCTCATCGCCGGGCTCGGACAGCTCGGACGATTCCGGCACCGCCTCGGACGCCTCCGGCGGGTCGGACGACAGCGGCGGCGATGACAGCAGCGGCGACGACGCACCGGGCACGGACGGAGACGAGGACACCCGCCCGTCCGGTGGCGGCTCCGGCGACGACAACGGCCCGCGCCCGGCCGAGGAGCCGGTGGGCAACTGCGCGTCCTACTCGCTGCCGGCCTCCGACCAGTCGCCCAAGTCCTTCTCCAGCGGCAGCACGAACATCAGCCTGCGGCGCGGCTACGACGTCTCGGCGCAGGTCGTCGAGGCCACGTCGGACGACGGCCGCTACAGCGGTGAATACAGCCTGATGAGCGGTGACGCGTCCTTCTACGACGGGCAGATCACCGTGTCCATCGAGTACGAACTGGTCACGGGGTTCGACGGACAGGTCACCAGCGAGCCGGTGCAGAAGGCTCATGTATGCGGGTGGACCGAGGATTGACATCCTCTCCGCCCTTAAGGGACGGAGATTCCCGCCTGCCTGCCGGTGGTCACCGGCTGGGGCTTCGGGTTGGTTCGTGTTCCTCCGCGCTGTGCCGGGACGAGTCCCGGTCTTACCCGCGCTCCGCAGGCTGATACCGCCAGTCCGGCGGCCTTGGCGACGTTGACCGCCGCGTTGATGTCTCGATCGAGGACGGTCCCGCAGGCTCTGCACGTCCACTCTCGGACGTGGAGGGGCTTGGGGCCGTCATTGACGCCGCAGGCCGAGCAGACCTGCGATGTCGGCTCGAAGCGTCCGATGCGGTGGAAGGTCCGGCCGAACTTCGCGGCCTTGTATTCCAGCAACGCGACGAATGCGGACCATCCGGCGTCGTGCACGGACTTGGCCAGCTTGGTGCGGGCGAGTCCCTTGACCGCCAGGTCTTCCATTGCGACCGCTTGGTTTTCGCGGATCAGCTTGGTGGAGAGCTGGTGGTGAAACTCGCGTCGTGCATCGGCGGTCCGTGCGTGGGCGCGGCGACCAGAAGAGGCTCATCTGAACGTCACCCCGGAGGCGCAGCGAACTCCGGCGCTCCGCGCCTTTGAGCCAACGATGGCCTTCACCCCCGCCCTAAAGGGCGGAGCACCGGCCAAGATCAGAGGTAGACCCGTCACTCAGCCCCGGGCGGTGGCCTCCGCGGCCTGCCCCGCGTACGCCGGGGCGCGGCACGGCGAGCGGCAGTGCCGGGCAGGGCCTCGACCGGGCTGTCCTCGGCAGGGAAGAGGTCAGCCTTTGCGGTCGAGTGGCGCGCCCTCGGCGGCATTGGCTTCCGCGGCCGTGGCCGAACCCCGCAGGATCCGCGTGACGCACACCGCGAGGGCGGCCCCGGCCACCGGGCCGATCAGATAGACCCACCAGGTGGACAGGTCCCCCAAGGCCACATCGGGTCCCAGGCTGCGGGCCGGATTCATGGAGGCGCCGTCGAAGGGGCCGCCCATGGTGCCCCAGGCCAGAATGTAGGCGCCCACGGCCAGGGGCACGAACGGCCCGTTGAGCTTGGGCCCGTCGGCGAGGCACAGGACTATCAGCACCAGGCCGAAGGTGATGACGGCCTCGAAGGCGGCGGCCTGCCAGGAGAGGCCGGGTTGGGGCCTGGTCGCGGCGAGGTGGCCCGCGGGGCCGAAGAAGCCCCGCGCCAGCAGGGATCCGCCGATCGCCGCGGCGAACTGGACGATCCAGTAGGCGCAGGCCATCCGGAGGTTCATGTCGCGCCGCAGTACGAACCCCAGGGTCATGGCCGGGTTGAAGTGGGCGGAGATGTCGCCGAGGAAGTACACGGCCACGAGCAGCCACAGTGCGGAGACCAGGGACAGGACGAGGACGACCTGCCAGGGTTGGAGGCCGCTGCCGCCGTAGCGGGCCAGGATGGCGGCACCTCCGGACAGGACGAAGGTGAGCCCGGCCATTCCGATGAACTCGGCGAGCAGGCGCCGTAGCCGGTGGTCGGGGTTGGTCCAGTCGGCATAGCCGCGCGGGCCCACGGATGCGATCAGGGCGGCCTTGCCGACCGGGCCTGCCGCCCCGGGCTGCGGGGAGCTCATCTCACGGCTTTCCGGACGGGATGTCGGCGCTGCCTCCGCGGGTCATGGCGAGTGGGTCGACCACCCGGTCGAAGAGTTCCTCGGAGACGCCGTTGGCGAGCGCGGCCTGCTTGAGGGTGGTGTCGTGGTCGATGGCGTAGTGGGAGATGACCGAGGCCTGGTCGTAGCCGATGACCGGGGACAGCGCGGTGACCATCATCACCGACCGGTCGATGTTCCGGGTCAGTCTGGCCTGGTTGATCTTGGCGCCCTCGATCATGAACTCCCTGAAGTGGTCGCACATGTCGGCCAGGATCAGTGCGGAGTGCAGGTAGTTGTCGATCAGGACGGGGCGGAACGCGTTCAGCTCAAAGTTCCCTTCGGCGCCGCCCATGGTCACGGCCACGTCGGAGGCGATGACCTGGATGGACACCATCAGCATGGCCTCGGCCTGGGTCGGGTTGACCTTGCCGGGCATGATCGAGGATCCGGGCTCGTTGGCGGGCAGGGTCAGCTCATGGATGCCGGTCCGCGGCCCGGAGCCCAGCCAGCGCAGATCATTGGCGATCTTGAACAGGGTGACGGCCACCGCCTTGAGCGCGGCATGCGCGCGGACCATGCGGTCCAGCGTGCCCTGGGCGGTGAACTTGTTGGGTGCCGTCCTGAAAGGCGCACCGGTCATGGAGGCGATCTCCGCGGCCACCTGGTCGCCGAATCCGGCCGGGGCGTTCAGCCCGGTACCGACCGCGGTTCCGCCCATGGCCAGCATCAGCAGTCCTTTGGTGGCGTGCTCGACCTCGGCGATGGCGTCGTCCAGCGCCCCGGTATAGCCGGACCATTCCTGTCCCACCGTCAGCGGGCAGGCGTCCTCCAGATGGGTGCGGCCGATCTTGACGACATCGGCCCACTCCCTGGACTTGGACTCGATCGCGTCCCGGAGCCGCCTCAGCGCGGGAATGGTCTTCTCCGTGGCCATCGTGTACGCGGCGATGTGCATCGCGGTGGGGAAGGTGTCGTTGCTCGACTGGCCCATGTTCACATGGTCATTGGGGTGTACGGGCTCCTGGGATCCCAGCTTGCCGCCGACCAGCTGGATGCACCGGTTCGAGACCACTTCGTTCACGTTCATGTTCGACTGCGTTCCGGACCCGGTCTGGTACACGTAGAGCGGGAAGTCCTCATCCAGCGCTCCGGCGATCACCTCGTCGCACACCTGCTGGATCAGCTGGCCCTTCCAGGCGGGCAGCCGGCCTGCCCGGCTGTTCACGACGGCTGCCGCCTTCTTCACGTATCCGTAGGCGTGGTACACCTCCTTGGGCATGCGGTCACGGCCGATGTTGAAGTGCTTCAGGCTGCGCTGGGTCTGCGCGCCCCAGTACCGGTCGGCCGGCACCATCACCTCGCCGAGGCTGTCGAACTCCTGCCGCTCCCCCGTGGCGTCAAGGCCGATGGGCAGGTCCAGGATCTTGGGTGCCGTGTCATCGGCCGTGCCATCGTTCGAATTCGCATGCGCATGGGTCATGGGGCCATTCCTTCCCCGTCGTACCCGGGCCCCATAACCGTCCTAACGGGTGCAGTCAGGGACGCAGCCCGTCGAAGGTGATGGGAAGGTGCCTCGGTCCGCGCAGTACGGCGCTGGTGCGGTAGGGCGGGGGGTCCTCGATCAGGCGGGGGTTGTCGAGCCTGCGGACCAGCTCGGTGAGCGCGATCTGTCCCTCCAGGCGCGCCAGCGGGGCGCCGAAGCAGCTGTGGATCCCGCTGCCGAAACCGAGGTGCTCGACGTCCGGGCGGTCGGGGTCGAAGCGGTCCGGGTCGGGGAAGCGCTGCGGGTCGCGGTTGCCCGATGCCAGCACCAGGGCGACCGTGGAGCCCTCGGGGATGGTGACACCGCCGACCTCGATGTCCGTCAGCGCGCCGCGCCGGGGAATGATCTGCACCGGGGGCTCGAACCGCAGCAGCTCCTCGACCAGCCGGGGGGCGATCTCCGGCTCACGGCGCAGCCGCTCGAACACGTCCGGGCGGCGCAGCAGGGTCAGCATGCCGTTGGTGATCAGGTTGACCGTGGTCTCATGACCGGCGATCAGCAGCAGGACCGCGGTGACCACCAGTTCCAGCCGGCTGAGCGGTCCGCCCTGCGCCTCATGGTCCTCGGCCAGGAGGGTGAGCATGCCGTTGGAGTTACCGCGGCCGCTGTCGATCAGTTCGTTGATGTAGAAGGCCAGTTCCTTTCTGGTCCCGGCGCCTTCCTGCAACCTGATGGACGGGTCCTCGCCGGGCCTCGGGTCGATGGAGGCCACCAGTTTGTCGGCCCATGCCCGGAAGCGGGGTTCGTCCTCGTGGGGCACCCCGAGGAGACGGCAGATGGCCGTCACGGGGAAGGGGTAGGCGAAGGAGTCGACCAGATCGAGCTCGCCCCCGTTGGGAAAGGCGTCGATCAGCCGCGCGACGGTCGCCTCGAGGTCGGGCCGCAGCTCCGCGATGAGGCGGGGCGAGTGGGGCGGCCCGAACTGGCGCATGGTCAGACCGCGGACCCGGTCGTGCTCGGGTGGGTCCATACCGATGAAGGCGGGCGGGAACTGCCCGCCCGCGGCGGCCTCCTGGTCCGCGTGCGTGGAGGTGAGGCGGGGGTCGTGGAGCAGGGCCAGCAGTTCGGGGTAGGTGCTGATGGTGTAGACGCCGTCGTCCTGCCTGCACACCGGCGTCTTGCGGAGCTCCGCGTAGAGCGGATACGGATCGGATCGGCTGCCGTAGTCGAGGATCTGTCGCATCAGGGTCTCGTTGCCCATTCCGCTGCTCCTTCCGCACGCCGGTTCCCGGACGTCACCGGTCCCGCCCGCATTCTCACCACGGCCCCGGCCGGGACGGGCTGACCTGCGTGCTGACCCGCGCGCGAGTCGCCTGACCGGCTCACACACGTCCGCCCGGGCAGGACTTAGCACGCCCGTACGGAAAGCTGGATCAGGGGGCGCTCACCGGGGTCGCGCGACCGTATCGGATGATGTGCACATGAAAATCCAGCGGGCCGGATACGGCCTGTTCGCCGCGCTCATCACCCTGACACTGCTGATCTGCGGCACCATCATCACCACCGTCACTTTCGTCAACAGGGGACACAGCGGACCGTTTGAGGCCGGGAACAGCGGCGGCGCCGACGGGACCGGTGGCACGACGGCGCAGGCCGTCGGCACGGGCGGCTGGGCGGGTACGTGGTCGGCTGCGCCCGGGAAAGCGGTGGCCGCCCCTGTCGGCGCGTACTCCGTGCGCAATGTCGTGCACACCAGCGTCGGCGGCGGTCAGGCGAGGGTGACGCTCTCCAATCTCTTCGGGACCGCGCCCCTGCACATCGGGCACGCGACCGTCGCCGTCGCTGCGGGCGGCGCCGACGCGCTTCCCGGCACCCTGCGCGAGGTGCTGTTCGACGGGCAGCGGTCCATCGCGGTACCGGTGGGCGGGCAGGTCGTCAGCGACGCCGCGCGGCTGCCCGTACCCGAGGACGGGAAGCTGCTGGTCACGGTGCATGTCGAGGGGCCCGGACCGGGCCTGGTCACCCTGCACGCGCGGGCCCGGCAGACCTCGTACCTCGCGTACGGCGACCGCACGCGGGACACGGATGGCGCCGCCTACACCCGGCGCACCTCGTCCTGGCACTACCTGACGGCCGTGGACGTACGCGATCGTGCCGTCCGCGGCACGGTGGTCGCCATCGGCGACTCACTCACCGACGGCGCAGGTTCGACCCCGGACGCCGACCGCCGCTGGCCGGACCGGCTGGCCGAGCGGCTGCGCAACGGCCGCTGGGAGTACGGGGTGGTGAACCAGGGCATCAGCGGCAACCGGGTGCTCAGCGACGGCACAGGGCCGAGCGGGCTGTCCCGCTTCGAGCGCGATGTGTTCGACCGTCCCGGTACCCGGGTCGTCGTCATCGCTCTGGGTATCAACGACATCATCCGCCCGCCCCGCCCTGCGGACCCCGGGGAGCTGACGGCCGCGCTGCGGATGCTCACCGAGCGGGCACGTGCCCGTGGGCTGCGGGTCGTCGGCGCCACACTGATGCCCTTCGAGGGCCACCGCCGGTACACCCCGGCCCTGGAAGCCGTGCGGCAGGAAGTGAACACCGCGATCCGCGCGGGTGCGGTCTTCGACGCCGTGCTCGACTTCGACCGGGCCCTGCGCGACCCGTACGCCCAGGACCGGCTCGATCCGGCGTATGACTCGGGCGACCATCTCCACCCCAACGACGCCGGGTACGCCCGGTTGGCGCAGAGTGTGGACCTCTCGGTGCTGATCGGCGAGGGCTCCTCGGCCCGGCTCTGAGAAGGATTCCTCCCCCGGCTCCGGGAAAGACCTGGGGCGGTGACCGATGCCCTTACGGATCGGTCACCGCCCCAGCGGCACGAGGTCCCGGGTCAGACCACCGGAGCCGGGTAGGTCGGGTACTCCACGCCGGAGACGTGCTGGACGACCCGGATGACCTGGCACGAGTAGCCGAACTCGTTGTCGTACCAGAGGTAGAGGATCGCGCTGTCGCCGTCGACCTTGGTGGCGCCCGCGTCGACGATCGAGGCGTGGCGCGAGCCGATGAAGTCGTTGGAGACCGCGTCGGGGGCGCTGGTGAAGTCGATCTGGCGCTTGAGCGGCGAGGTCAGCGAGACCTTGCGGAGGTAGTCGAGGACCTCCTCGCGGGTGGCCTCGCGGCCGAGCCGCAGGCTGAGGATCGCGATGGAGACGTCCGGCACCGGGACCCGGATGGAGCTGCCGGTGATCGGGGCCTTGAGGTCGGGCAGCGCCTTCGCGACAGCGGAGGCGGCGCCGGTCTCGGTGATGACCATGTTGAGCGGCGCCGAGCGGCCGCGGCGGTCGGCCTTGTGGTAGTTGTCCAGCAGGTTCTGGTCGTTCGTGAACGAGTGGACCGTCTCCACGTGGCCGCGCAGCACCCCGTACTCGTCCGCCATCGCCTTCAGCGGCGGGACGATCGCGTTGGTGGTGCAGGACGCGCAGGAAAGGATCTGCTCGTCCGGCTTGATCGTGTCGTGGTTGACGCCGTGCACGATGTTGGGGACGTCGCCCTTGCCCGGGGCGGTCAGCACGACCTTGTCGATACCGGGGCGCAGGTGCTTGGACAGACCCTCGCGGTCCCGCCACTTGCCCGTGTTGTCGATGAGGATGGCGTCCTTGATGCCGTAGGCCGTGTAGTCGACCTCCGACGGGTCACCCGCGTAGATGACCTTGATCTCGTTGCCGTTGGCGACGATGGTGCTGGTCGCCTCGTCGACGGTGATCGTGCCCTGGAACTGGCCGTGGATGGAGTCCCGGCGCAGCAGCGAGGCGCGCTTGACGATGTCCTGGTCACCGCCCCGGCGGACGACGATGGCGCGCAGCCGCAGGCCGTTGCCGGAGCCTGCCTTCTCGATCAGCAGCCGGGCGACGAGCCGGCCGATACGGCCGAAGCCGTAGAGCACGACGTCGCGCCCCTCGCGGCGCTCGATCTTGTTGGCGCCGGTGGCGCCGGCGACTGCTTCGGCGGTGAACTCCGCGGCCGAGAGACCGCGGTCGTCGGCCTTGTGCGTGGCGGCGAGCATGCCGATGTCGATCTGGGAGGGGCCGAGATCGAGCGTGGTGAGCGCCTGGAGGAACGGCAGGGTGTCGGTGACCGAGAGCTCCTCGCCCGCGATCTGCCGTGCGAACCGGTGCGTCTTCAGGATGCTGACCACCGACTTGTTCACCAGGGAGCGGCTGTGGAGGAGGACGGTGACGTCCCGCTCCCGGTGCAGCTTCCCGATGATCGGGATCATCGACTCCGCGATCTCCTCGCGGTTCTTCCAGTTTGTGAACGAGTCCTCGTTGACAGTCACAGGATTATCTTTCGAGCTAGGCGGTGCTCATATGCTAACCCGCACACTGTTCGATCTTGCACGGGCCCCCGGTCGAGCCCGCGCAGCCAGAGGGCCCCTGGCTCTCCGGGCGGTACCGGTGAACCAGGGGCCCTCCCATCCGGCTCCTGCGTGAGGGTGTTACGGAGCCATCTCGTAGGCGCCCGACAGCGCCTCGACCCGCTCCCACACCCGCGTGGCACGAGCCTCGTCGACCACGGGGCGGCGGACCGCGCCGAGCGCCCAGCGCTGCTGCTGCTCGGTGGCGGAGTCCTTGCCGTGCAGCTCGACCGCGTGCGCCGAGAAGTCACGGACGAGGACGGAGAACAGTTCGTCGAGCACGTCCTCGTCCAGCTCGGTGAGCCGGGCCTGCTCCAGGATCAGCTGGCCGTGCACGACCAGGGCGAAGAGCTGGCCGACGGCGAGCAGCAGATCGAGATCACGGCTCTGCCGCTCGTCGGGCGCGGCGGTGGTCACGAACTCGCACAGGGCGTCGGCCTGCTCCCGGAAGCGGGCGACGTTGGGGACGTGGGCGTAGCCGTCGTAGGCCGGGCGCCAGTCGTGGAAGCGCACGGAGCCCAGACCGCGGGCGGGCCCCTGCTGGAAGAGGAACTCGTCGTCGGCGGCGTCGAGACGGGTGGGCACCGCGGGGTACTCCAGCGGCTCCAGCAGGTGGTTGCGCATGAACTTGAGGATCAGCGCCAGGTTGACGTGGACCGTGCCCTCCAGCTTGGGCAGCCCACGGATCTCGGTGGCGGCCTGGGCGAAGTAGGTGTCCTTCTCGAAGCCCTTGGCCGCGATCACGTCCCACATGAGGTCGATGACCTTCTCGCCCTCGGTGGTCACCTTCATCTTGGTCATCGGGTTGAACAGCAGGTAGCGGCGGTCGTCGGGGCCGGCGGAGCGGAAGTAGTCGACGGCGCGGTCGCTGAACAGCTTCATCCCGACGAGCCGGACGTACGCGTCGGCGAGCTCACGGCGCACATGCGGGAAGGCGGTCACCGGGCGGCCGTAGAGGATGCGGTTCTGCGCATGGGTGACGGCCTCGTACATCGCGTGCTCGCAGATGCCGATCGAGGCGGTGCAGAGGTTGAACTTGCCGACGTTGACGGTGTTCAGCGCGGCGTCGAAGGCGGCGCGACCGGTGTGCAGGATGTCCTCGGCGGCGACCGGGTAGTTCTCCAGGCGGAACTCACTGACGTACTTCGACGAGTCGACGACGTTCTTCACCAGGTGGTAGGCCGAGTGGCGGCTGTCGGCGGCGAAGAAGACATAGCCGTCGGGGCCTTCGACGTCGGTGCGACGGCCGAAGACCGAGACGAGTCCGGCCGCGTTGCCGTTGCCGATGTAGTACTTGGAACCCGTGGCGAGGAAACCGCCGTTGCCATCGGATTCCAGCAGCATGTCGGTGGAGTAGATGTCGGCGCCGTGCGCCTTCTCGGACAGACCGAAGGCGAAGACCTCACCCTGATCGAGGAGTTCGGCCGCGCGGGAGCGAGCCGCCTCGTTGTCGCTCTGCCAGACCGGACCGAGACCGAGGATGGTCACCTGCCAGGCGTACCAGTAGTCGAGCCCGTAGAAGCCGAAGATCTCGTTGAGCGCGGCGATCCGGGCGGTGTCCCAGCGCTGGTTCTCGTTGCCCGCGGCGGCTGCCGGGGTGAGGAAGGTGGCGAAGAGGCCTTCCTTGGCGGAGAAGTCGAGGAAGTCCGCGAGCCAGGCGCGGGTGCGGTAGTCCTCTATCAGCTTGCGCTTGCCGCGCGCCTCGAACCAGTCGACCGTGGCGCGCAGCAGCCTGCGGGTCTCGGGGTCGAAGTGCGCCGGGTCGTAGGTGCGGGGGTTGAACAGCAGCGGGTCAGCCATGGATGGTCGCCTTCCGGGTCTCGGGGCTGGACGGTTGCGGGTGGTGCGGACTGCGGGTGGGGGGAGGCGGGCACTTCAGGGGGACTGACGGGCCGCGCCGAGGCGGCGCAGGGTGCCGAGCACGTCGTCGAGCCATTCGATCGTCATCCGCTCGTACGCGATGCCGCCGCGCAGCACGACGTGCTGGAGTTCCTGGCCCGTGTCCAGCGGGGTGGGGGCGTCGGGTCCGGTGAAGTCGCGGGTCTCACCGGAGAGATAGCGCGCGAGGCGGTCCCGGTGCGCCTGGCGATGCCGCTCGACCTCGCGGATCAGTACGGCGGGGTCGTCGAAGGCGGCGCCACGGATCTTCACGGCGAGTTCATGCCGTACGCTCTCGGGCTCGATCGGCTGGTGCAGCCACCCGGAGAGCTCGGCGCGACCGGGCTCCGCGACCGAGTACTCCTTCTTGTCCGGTCGCCCTTGCTGCGGTACGTCGCGGACGACGAGCAGGCCGTCGCTCTCCATGCGCTTGAGGACGCGGTAGATCTGCTGGTGGGTGGCGGTCCAGAAGTAGCCGAAGGACCGCTCGAACCGGCGGGCGAGCTCATAGCCGGAGCCCGGGTTCTCCAGCAGGGAGACGAGGATCGCGTGGTCGAGCGCCATGGCGCCGATCTTCTATGCAACGAGTTGCATAGACAAGGGGTGGCCACCCTGATGAGACGGGGCTCACCCCGGCCCCGCCACCCTGCCCGGCAGGCGGGCTATGCGTCGAGACCCGGCGCGCCCCAGACGGGGAACCAGCGGTCCAGCTCCGTCTCGATCCGCAGATCATCCCCGAGCAGCGCTCTGACCTGGAGTTCCAGCGCGTTGTCACGTCTCTCGTCCGCTCCGGGAAGCGGGGCGAAGGGGTAGAAGGCCCCCCTCTTGTAGAGGTAGACCAGTGCGAGAACCCGGCCATGGGCGCGTTCGGCAGGGACATCGTGGAAGCCGGCGACCGTGCACAGCAGCTGAGGTCCGAAGCCCGCTTCTTCGAGGAGGGTGTTGACCGCGTGCAGGTCATTGACGAGCGAGACCATGTCGTCGGCGGGACGGCGGATGACGAGCCAGGTGTACCCGTACGCGTCCTGCTCGTATGCGACGGGGAATCCGGCTCGAGCGGTGTCGGCGTCGAGAAGCTCCCGCACGTCGTCCTGGAGGCGAGCGAAGGCCCCGCCCTCGACACCCGCGAAGCAGACCGAGCCGCAGCCGGTGGGAAGGAATCCGGTGCCCGCCTGGAGGGTGACCGCGGCGGCGGGCAGCCCGAACAGCCGGTCGAGGTCGGGGCGTACCGGCTTGCTGCGGCCGAGGATGGCGTCGAGGAAGCCCATGTGTGATCAGCGGCCGAGCTCGGTGGAGATCCTGCCGAGCTGGTCCAGGCGCTGCTCCAGCGTCGGATGCGAGGAGAGCAGCCGACTGAGGCTCGCCTTGACGGGGACTGCGGGCGCGAACCAGAAGGCGTTGAACGGCTCCGCCTTGCGCAGGTCGCGGGTGGGGATCCTGGCCATCTCGCCGGACACCTTGACGAGCGCGGACGCGAGCGCCGAAGGCCGTCCGGTCAGCAGCGCGGCGGCGCGGTCGGCGGACAGCTCGCGGTAGCGCGAGAGCAGCCGGGTCAGCAGAAAGCTGATCACATAGACCACCGCGCTGACCAGGGGAATCACCAGTACCGCGATGGCGGTGTTGGCATCGCGGCTGTTGCGCCCGAGACCGCTGTAGAGCCAGACGCGGATCATCACGCCCGAGAGCACCCCGAGGAAGGAGGCGATGGTCATCACGACGACATCGCGGTGGGCCACATGCGACAGCTCATGCGCGAGCACCCCCTCCAGCTCTGCCGGCTCCAGCCGCCGCAACAGGCCGGTACTGGCACAGATCAGGGCGGTTTTCTCGCTCCGCCCCGTGGCGAAGGCGTTCGGGATGTCGCTGTCGGCGATCGCCACACGGGGTTTGGGCATGTCGGCGAGCGCGCAGACACGGTCGACGACTCCGTGCAGCTCCGGCGCCTGCTCGGGGGTGACCTCGCGGGCGCCCATGGCGTGGGCGGCGATCCGGTCGCTGAACCAGAACTGCGCGATGAAGAGACCTCCCGCGATCAGCAGGACGATCGTCCAGGAGTCGCGCAGCAGGGCGAGCAGCACGCCCACGAAGACCACATAGAGCAGCCCGATCAGGAACATCGTCGTCACCATGCGGGTGGTGAGTCCCCGATCCAATGCGTAGCGCGACCTCGGCCGGGTGGCTGGCATCTGATCACCCCTCCAGGCGGAGCTTCCATCGCCGTCGTCCCCTTCTACAAGGATGCCTCTTTTCGTGATTTTCTCGGCATTTCCGGCAAAGAAGGTCGCCTGAGCCCCGTCCGGGGCGCTGTGCGGCGCCCTCCACCGTCAGGTGAGCGGCCTTTCGTAGACCAGGAAGCCTTCGTGCCGGGCCACCCGGTCGTACAGGGCGCGCGCGCTCGCGTTGTCCTGGTGCGTCTGCCAGTAGAGCTTCTCGGCCCCCGCCTCCCTGGCCGCCACGGCCGTTGCCTCGATGAGCGCTCTGCCCACTCCGGTGCCACGGGCCTCGGGCGCCGTGAACAGGTCCTCCAGGTAGCAGTAGGTGCCGGCGGCCCAGGTGGAGCGGTGCAGGACGTGGTGGCAGATGCCGGTCAGGGCGCCGTCGGACCATGCCCCCAGCGCCCCCATCGGCTCCGCCGGGTCGATGAAGCGCGACCAGGTCAGATCGGTCACGTCGGGCGCGAGTACGTGGTCGTAGAAATCCAGGTACGCCTTCCACAACGGGTCCCAGGCGGAGCGGTCGGCCGGGGTCAGGGGTCGGATGTCCAAGCCGGTGTTCGGCTGCACGGTTTCCTCGCAGATCGATGGCGGGCCACTGTCAGGGCGACGGCAGCGGTCGGCCACAGCTTGCCAGGTGCCGGGGCACTCGCCCCCGATCGCCTTCACCGCTCCATACGGGGCAGTGTCTGTTCGGTCCAGATCGTCTTTCCCCAGTCGCTGTAGCGCGTCCCCCAGCGCAGGACGAGCTGGGCGACGATGAACAGTCCGCGCCCGCCCTCGTCGTCGTCGGCGCTGTGGCGCAGATGGGGGGCGGTGTGGCCAGCATCGGCGACCTCGCACACCAGGGTGCGGTCCAGGATGAGCCGCAGATGGAGCGGACCCTCGGCGTGTCTGACCGCGTTGGTGACCAGTTCGCTGGCGATGAGCTCGGTGGGGAACACCAGCTCCTCCAGTTCCCAGTCACGCAGTCGTTCCGCGATCAGTTCGCGGGCACGGCCGGCGGCGAGCGGCTCCGCGGGCAGGTTCCAGGTGGCGATCCTGCGGCTGTCGAGTTCGCGGGTGCGCACCAGCAGGAGGGCCGTGTCATCGGTGGTCATGCTGCCGGGGAGGAGCTCGCAGATGGCGCGGTCGCAGAGGTCCTCCAGGGAACCGGAGCCTTCGCTGAGAACTCTGCCCAGGGTCTCCAGGCCTTTGTCGATGTCCCGGTCACGCGCCTCGACCAGACCGTCGGTGAAGAGGGCGATCAGGCTTCCGACCGGCAGTTCGAGCTCATGGGACTCGAAGGGCAGGCCGCCCAGGCCGAGCGGCGGACCGGCCGGCAGGTCCGGGAAGCTGACCCCTCCGTCGGGGTCGACGATCGCGGGCGGCAGATGACCGGCACGCGCCATGGTGCAGCGCCGGGACACGGGGTCGTACACGGCGTAGAGGCAGGTGGCGCCCGTGGCCACGTCGTCGTCGCCGGAAAGCGCACCGGTGTCGTCTCCGGCGTCGGCGGCCGACTGCCCCACGAGGTCGTCGAGACGTTTCAGGAGCTCTTCGGGCGGCAGGTCCGTGGGGGCGAGGGCACGGACCGTCGTACGCAGGCGTCCCATGGTGGCCGCGGCATGGAGCCCGTGGCCGACGACATCCCCGACGACCAGACCGATCCGGGTCCCCGACAGGGGGATGACGTCGAACCAGTCTCCTCCCACGCCGCTCAGATCGTCCGTGGGCAGATAGCGGTGGGCCACGTCGACCGCGGAGTTCGCCGGGAGGTGCCGTGGCAGAAGCTGCCGCTGGAGTGCCAGTGCCGCCGAGCGTTCCCTGGTGTAGCGGCGGGCGTTGTCGATCGACACGGCGGCGCGGGTGACCAGTTCGTCGGCGAGCGCGACGGCGCCGCTGTCGAAGAGGTCGGATCCGTCACGGCGTACGAAGGTGACGAGCCCGATGGCGCGGCCACCGACCCTCAGCGGCACGACGAGCGTGTCGTCCACGAGCACGAGCCCGCCCGAGGCGAGGCTGCGGTACTGGGGCGATCCGGGGGGATAGTCCACCGGGCAGGGTGGCCGGCTACGGGCGACCGCGGTGTCGGTGGCGCCGCCTTCCGCGGCCGATCGCGCGGCGGTGCGCATCAGTTCGGTGCCGGCCGGACCCGGGGCGTCGGGCATCTCGCCGTCCAGCACGGCGGGCGCGAGGTCGATCTCCACGAGGTCGGCGAACCCGGATACCCCCACTGCCGCCAGCTCATCGGCCGTGACGACCACATCCAGGGTGGTTCCCACCCGCCGACCCGCTTCGACCAGCAGATTCAGCTGCTGCTGCGCCCGGTAGCGGTCCGTGATCTCGAACGCGTCCTCGCAGAGCCCGAACACCTGCCCGTCCGTGCCCTGGATCCGGTAGTAGGAGCAGGACCAGACGTGCTCCCGACCGGGCTCGCTGGGCTGTTCCCCACGGAAGTGCAGGTCCACAATCGGTTCGCCGGTCTCCAGCACCTGCCGCATGACCGCGTGGAGGGTCTCCGGGTAGCCCGGCGTCACAAAACCGCCCAGGGGGTAGAGGTCCTCGGCCAGCTCACCGCGCACCTCTTCGAGAGGCTGGCCGAGTTCGTCCTCGGAGACAGCGTTGCACCACAGGAGGCGGAGGTCGGTGCCGTACGTGGCGAGGCCCACGGGCGACTGCGTGGCCAGGCCCTGGAGCATCGCGAGCTGGGTTTCCCATTCCCTGAGCGGTGCGTACTCCGCCGCCACGAGAATCCGCTGTGCGGGCCCCGTACCGGACAGGTGGCAGACCGTGGCGACGAGGTGCAGGCGGTGCCCGTCCCGGTGCACGGCGACACGCACCTCGCGCTCGCACTCGCGCGCTGATGCGTCCCGGGGTTGCAGGAAGGTGCCGACGGGCCGGCCGATGATCTCCTCAGTCGGATAGCCGAAGAGTTCCCCGGCAGCGGCACTCCAGCCGATCACCGTGTCGTGGGCGTCGAGCACGCACGTAGCGGCCTTCGTGACGTCCAGCGGGCCACGGAAGTCGATGTCCCCAGCGGCAGTCCTCACGTAGCTCATCGTGCCCTCACCGGCCTGGCTCATCAGCTCCAGACTCCGCCTGATACTGACCCTGCGCAACCAAACGGGCGGAGCCGACCATTCACCCTCGGTGATCAGAGCAGCGGGAAGGGGCGCGTTTGATCACGATGTGAAAGGCTCGGGCAGCGGAGGACCAGGGAGGGAGAAACGTGGGGCGGTCGGAGCAGGACGGAGATGTCTGGGTCCGTGTATTCCATCCGGCACCGGGGGCGGAGCGGCAGTTGGTCTGCTTCCCGCACGCCGGTGGTTCGCCGAGCTACTACTTCGGCCTTTCCGCGGCCCTGAGCCCGGACATCCAGGTCATGGTGGTGCAGTACCCGGGCCGCGAGACCAGGCTGTTCGACGAGTTGCCGACGTCCATGGACGCCCTCGCGGACGACATCCACGAGGCGCTGCGCCCCGTCATCGGGAAGCGCCCGTATTTCTTCGGCCACAGCATGGGCGCGGTCGTCGCCTTCGAGGTCGCCCTGCGCGGGGAACGGGAAACGGGCCGCGGTCCCGAGCGGTTGATCGCCTCCGCGTGTGTGGCGCCGTCGAGGCGCGTCGACACGGGGCTGCGCCACCTGGACGACGCGGCCGTACTCGCCGCCATCATGGGCCTCGGGGGCACGGAGGGCGGCACGCTGGATGCCCACCACGAACTGGCCCCGCTCATCCTGCCCGCCATCCGCGCCGATCTCCATATGATCGAGCCCTATCTGGCCGGCACGGACGTGAAGCTGAACTGCCCGATCTCGGTCTTCGCTCCGGACAACGACCCCAAGGTGCCGCTCGCCGACTCCGAGGTCTGGGCCCAGCACACCACCGCTGATGCCGAGATGCATGTCTTCCAGGGCGGTCACTTCTACTTCAAGGAAGTTCCCGGCGAGTTCACCGAACGGCTCAAGGGCGCGCTGTCCTGACCTTCACGGTGAGCGGTCGGGACGGCGCGGTGCCCGGTGGTGGTGGTGTCCATCGCCACCACCGGCCACCGCGCCGTGACCTCGTCCGGCCTTGCTAGCGGGCGCTTCCCGCCCCGCTGTCGATCATCTCGGCCAGGACCGTTCGCCGGTCCTCCCCCGGCTGTGCGCGCAGCGGGCGGGCCAGGCGGTGGCTGTCGTAGTGCCAGCAGTGGTCGAGGTCCTGGTGGACCTCACCCTTCTCGGTGATGGCGCTCGCACTGCCCAGCAGTCCGGTCAGGTCGGTGGCCAGGTCACGCCAGGAGACATGGCCGCTGACGGCGTTGGCCACGCCGTGCACGGGTGCGTCCAGACAGGCCGTCACCGCCCTGGCCAGGGCCGCCGCATGCACCCAGGCCGCCCCGTACCAGCCGCGTCCCCCGGTCCCGGGCTGCGGCAGTTCTATCGGCCGTCCTTCGGCGGCGGCCTGGTAGAGCAGTCCTGTCGCCCCCCAGCGCAACTGGTCGCGCAGGCGGTCGTGCGCACCCCAGACGATCGGCGAGCGTACGGCGCTGGCCCCGCCCCGGCCCTCGGTTCCGGCCGCGCGCAGCAGCAGTGCATCGCAGTCGAGCTTGGCGCGCCCGTAGGGGCTGAGCGGCTCTCCGGGCACGGACTCCTCCGCGACCTGGTCACCGTCCGGGTGCCCGTAGGCGTCGACGCTGCTGACGAAGACGAAGGGGCCGCGGCGCCAGCCTTCGACCATGGCCCGCATGGCGGCCAGATCCACCTCGGGGCTGGTGAAGGTGCAGGCAGCGTGGATGACCGCGTCCGCCGCGGCGACCGCTTCACGCAGCGCTGCCGGGTCGGCGAGATCGCCCTCGATGACCTCCACACCGTCCCCGGAGACGAGGTGAGCGGACTCGGGGCGGGCCAGGGCCAGCACCGGGCGTCCCTGCGCGGCCAGTTCACGCAGGATGAACGCGCCGACCCCGCCCGTGCCCCCGGTGACCAGGACCGTGCCGGGGCGGCTCGGCCGCTGGTGCGCGGTGACCAGGGTCGCCCCGGATGCGGTCCGTTCGCCCTCGCGGGCGTCCAGCAGTGCGGTGAGCGCCCGGGGAGTACGGGCCTGGAGGATGTCGAGCCCGGTCAGCGGCAGTTTCAGCGCCGCACGCAGCCGCTCCGCCAGCTTGACGGCCACGAGGGAATGCCCGCCGAGGGCGAAGAAGTCGTCGTCCGGCTCCGGGGTCCGTCCCAGGAGCGCGGTGAAGCCTTCGACGACCGCTTCGGCGCGCGGACCCTCCGGTGCGACGCGGCCGGCGGCGGCGACGGGCATCCCGGGCAGCCGCGCCGGATCGACCGTCCCTTCCGGGCTGCGGGGCAGGGCGTCCAGCAGGGTGACCGCGACGGGCACCGACTCCGCCGCGAGGGCGGCGCGCAGCCGGGCACGCAGCTCGTACGGGGTCGGGCCCACGCTGTCGCGCAGCACCGCGTACGCCAGCAGCGGGCCGCCGGGCGGTTCGGCCACATGGGCGTCGGCGACCCGGGGGTGGGCGCGCAGCAGCTCCTCGGCGGGGTGTGCGTCGTGCTCCGTCCGGTTGCCGTCGTGTTCCGCGGCGGTGCCGTGCTCGGCTGCGACACCCGGCAGCTGTGACAGCCGCAGCGAAGGCTCCGCCACCACGGCCTCGAGCAGGGCCGCGTACCGCGTGCCGAGGGCGGCCGCGGTCGCGTCGTCCAGCGCGGTCCTGCCGTACTGCACGAGTGCGGCGGGCTGCCCGGAGGCGACCAGGCCGAAGGAGAGGTCGAACTTGGCCTCACCGGTCTCGACGTCCACGTACTCCCCCACCGTGTCCGGCAGTCGGAGAATGGCCGGTTCGCCGATGACATCGGAGGTCACCCGGACCAGCGCGGTGCCGTCGGCGTCGCGCGCCTCGGCGCCGAGCCGTTCCAGAACGAGGTCGAAGGGGACATCACGGTGCCGCTGGGCCTCCAGCAGCGCATCCCGTACCCGTGCCAGGAGTTCGGTGAACGCCGGGTCGCCGGAAGCGTCCACGCGGACCGGAAGAGTGTTGACACACAGCCCCACCAGGTCGCGCATCGCGGCGCCCTGGCGGTGGGTGCCCGCGACCCCGATGACCAGATCGTCGTCTCCGGTGAGGCGCTGCAGCGAGGCGAACGCGGCCGTGAGCGCCACCGTGAACAACGTGGCGCGGTGTTCGCCGCCGAGGGCGCGCAGCGCTTCGGGCAGGTGCTCGGCGAGCGGGACGGTGTGGGTTCCGGAGTGCCTGATGCCCGCGTCGGCGGACGAGGTACCGGGGCGGGGCAGGCGCGGGGCCCTGGCGCCGCTCAGTCGCTCGACCCAGTGGGCGAGGCCCTGTTCGGCCTGTGCGGCGGCAGCGTGTTCCCCGCGCGCGAAGTCGGCGTACTGCGGCGGCCGGGGCCGCTCCGGCACCTCACCGCCGTGCCCGTCCCGTACGGCCGCCGCGTACAGCTCGGTCAGCTCCCGGGCCACGGTGTCCAGCGATCCGCCGTCGATGGCGATGTGATGGAAGGTCAGGAGCACGGTGTGGTCCTGCTCGCCGTGGCGCAGCGCCAGGGCGCGCAGCACCGGTCCGGTGGCCAGGTCGAAGCCGCGGCGTGCCTCGTCGGCCAGCAGGGCCGGGGCGTCCTCCGCGGCGCAGTCCCGGACCGGCACGGAGATCGCCGAGGGCGCCTCCAGCACCTCCTGGTACGGCTCGCCGTCGCGCGTCCCGTAGCAGGTGCGCAGGATCTCGTGGCGGCGCACGAGCACGGTGAGCGCGGTGGCGAGTGCCTCGATGTCGAGCGGACCACGCACCCGGGTGGCGAACGGCACGCTGTAGGAGGCTCCGGCATGGCCGAGCCGGTCCATCAGCCACATGCGGCGCTGGGCGTGCGACAGCGGGGCGGGGCCTCGTGGCGCCGTCGCCGTCGCGTCCGTGCCGGACGGGGCCGTGGCGGGGGTGGTGGTCCGTGCGGTGGCCCGGGCACGCGCCCGGCGCAGCAGCTCCTCCTGGCGGGCGAGCTGCCCCGGGACATCAGGGGTTTCAGTGGTCATCGGGTGTGCTCCGCTGCGTCATCGGGGTGCAGATCGCTGTGTACGGCGAGTAGCTCGCGCTCGACCAGGGCGGCCTGACCCGCCACGGTCGGGGCGCCGAAGAAGTCGGCGAGCGTCAGCTCCACGCCCAGCTCTTCGCGGAGGTCGTCGGTGATGACGAGGGCGAGCAGCGAGTGGCCGCCGAGCGCGATGAAGTCGGCGTCGGGCCGGATGACATCGGTGCCGAGGGCCCGGCTCCAGATGTCGGCGACGGCCTCCTCCAGCGGGCTCATCGGCACGGCCGGTACTTCGGTCGCGGCGGCGCCGAAGAGTGCCGTGAGCGCACGCCGGTCGACCTTTCCACTGGAGGTGAGCGGCAGCCGGTCCACCACGGTCACGCTGTCCGGTACGAGATGGGCGGGCAGCACCGCGGCGAGCCGGTCCCGCAGAGCAACCGCCTGGGGCACCGGGCCCGGCGCGGCCACGACGAAGGCGACCAGCCGGGCGTCGCCGTCGCCGGGCCGGTGGACGGTGACCGCCGCGTCGTCGACGTCGGGCTGCTCGCGCAGGGCGTGTTCCACCTCGCCCGGTTCGATGCGGAAGCCGCGAACCTTGACCTGGTCGTCGGTGCGGCCGTGGAAGTCGAGGGCGCCGTCGGGCCGGATGGCGGCCAGATCACCCGTGCGGTAGAGCCGCCCGTGATCGGGGTGCTCCACAAACCGCTCCGCGGTGAGTTCCGGCTGTCCCGCGTAGCCGTGGGCGAGCCGGCTGCCGCCGATCCACAGCTCGCCGCGCTCTCCGTCGGCGACCGGGCGGCCCTGTCCGTCCAGGACATGGACGGTGGCACCCGCGATGGGCCGGCCGATGGGTATCTGCCCCTCGCAGTCGGCGAGGCTGACGCGGTGCGCCGTGGCGAAGGTGGTCGTCTCCGTCGGTCCGTAGCCGTTGACGAGTTCCAGCCAGGGGAAGGCGCGCAGTACCTCACGGGCGTGCTGGGCCGCGAGGGCCTCACCGCCGATGACGACGCCGCGCAGCACCGAGAACACCCGCGAGCGGCGGCTGGCGAGCTGGTGGAAGAGCGCGGTGGTGAGGAAGGCGACGGTCACGCCGTGCCGCTCCACGTGCTGGGCGAGTTCCTCGAACGAGGGCCGCTCGACGGTGCACACGACCACGGCGGCACCGGCCGCGAGTGCTCCCCACACCTCGAACGTCGAGGCGTCGAAGGTCATGGGCGAGTGGAACAGCACGCGGTCGCGCGGGGTGATGGTGACGTATGAGGTGGGCGTCACCAGCTCCACGACGGCGTCATGCGGGACGGCCACGCCCTTGGGGCGGCCGGTGGAGCCCGAGGTGAACATGATGAACGCGGTGGGGTCCGGGTCCGCCTCGGGCGCCGTCACGGCGGCCGCGGTGAGCTGCGGCTCTCCGGGCAGCACCAGGGTGGGGCCCGCCGGCGCCGAGGAGTCCAGGAGCTTGCGGTCACCGACGGTCAGTGTTACCCGTGCGTCGGCGATCATGGCGTCGGTACGCGGACGGGGGTGCGCAGGGTCGAGCGGTACGCAGACGGCACCGGCCCACCACAGGGCGAGCTGCGCGACGATGGTGCGGGCGGACCGGGGCATCAGCAGTGCCACCCGGTCGCCGCGGCGCACACCGTGATCCCGGAGGTGGGCGGCGAGGGCACGGGCCGCGGTGTCCAGTTGGGCGTAGGTGAGCGTGGTGTCGCCGTCGGCGACGGCCAGCGCGTCCGGGGTGGCACCGGCGTGCCGGGCCACGAGGCCGGGCAGCCCTCCGTGGACCGTGGCCGGGGCTGTGGCGGCATCGGGGCAGGAGGTGGGCACGGGGCCGTCCTTCGCGGTGGTGTGGGTGTGCGGGTCGATGACGGTCATTCAGGCTCCAGGCTGCCGCGCACCGGTACGGCGCTGGTCGATCAGGGCGGCCACGGCCCGCAGGTCGGGCTGGCGCAGCAGCTGGGGGGCCCGCAGGCGTACGCCTGCCTCTTGTTCGATGGCCGTGAGGAGCCGCGCGGCCTGGACCGAGGTGCCGCCCAGGTCGGTGAAGTTGTCGGCGAGCCTGATCGACGGACGGCCCAGCAGATCGCGTACCGCGCGCAGCACCAGCAGCTCGTCCGGGGTGGCGTCGGCGGGCAGTTCGCCGGCGGAGGACGCCGCTTCGGCGGATTCGACGGCTCCCTCACGGGTCAGCGCGGCCCGGTCCACCTTGCCGTTGGCGTCCAGGGGGTAGCTGTCCACGATCCGGACGGCGGAGGGCACGGCCTGCTCGGGCAGCCAGGCTCGTACCGCCGCCAGCAGCGCGCCGGCATCGGGCGCGGCGTCCTCGGCGGGCCGTACATACGCGACGAGGCGGGTCTGGCCGTCGGGGGTGCGGGGTGCGGTGACGACGGCGCTGCGCACCGCCGGGTCCTGCTCGAACGCGGCTTCCACTTCGGCCGGTTCGATACGGACACCGCTGATCTTGACCTGGTCGTCGAGGCGGCCGAGGAACTCCAGGCTGCCGTCGGCCGCCATCCGCACCCGGTCACCGCTGCGGTAGAGCCGGTCGGCGCCGGGCAGTTCCAGGCCGGGGTGCGGGGCGGTGAAGCGGCTGGAGGTGAGCTCGGGATCCAGATAGCCGAGTGCCAGGCAGGTGCCGCCGATGCGGAGTTCGCCGTCCGTGCCGCGCGGGACGGCGCGGCCTTCGCCGTCGGTGACGACCACGGTCACGCCCGGTACCGGAGCGCCGATGGGCGGCGGGGTCTGCTCGCCCGCGCGGCCGTCCGTGCCCGTCATCGCGTACGTGGTGGTGACGACCGTGGCCTCGGCGGGTCCGTAGGCGTTGTGGACCGTGGCGGTGACATCGCTGCCGGGGCGGCGGCGCATCCGGTCGCCGCCCACGATCAGATGACGCAGTGCCAGGTCCTGGGGCCAGGGGCGGTCCAGCAGGGGCTCGATCATCGGGGTGGCTCCGACGCTGACCGTCACCTGGGCATCCCGCCACCAGTCGGTCAGCACGGCGGAGTCCCAGCGGACGTCGTCCGGAGCGGGGACGAGGGCGGCACCGGAGGTGAGCCCGGCCCAGAGCTCCATCAGGTGCGGGTCGAAAGCCACCCCGATGAGCAGGGACTGCCGGTCACCGGGGGCGAGCCCGGTTTCGCCGCGGTACCAGTCGAGCAGGGTGCCGAGGGCGGCTTCGGCGACGGCGACGGCCTTGGGCCGACCGGTGGACCCTGAGGTCAGCACGGCGTAGAAGGCCTCGTCGGGCGCGCGGCGGGCGCCGGGTCCCGGGGTGGCGAAGGCGGCCACGACCGCGGCGCCGGTGTCACCGGCGTTGGCCCCTTCGGCGGGCAGGGGCAGGGGGACGTGACCGGCGGTGCCGACCGACTGGTGGCGCGGCGGCAGCACCTGCGGGTCGCCGATGAGGCAGACCACGTTCAGGTCATCGGTGACGGCGTCGGTACGGCGCTGGCCCGGACGGGGACCCAGCGGCAGGTAGACGGCGCCGATCCGGGCCAGGGCGATCGCGGTCACCACGAGAGCGGCCGAGCGGTCGAGGCATACGCCCACCAGGTCCCTCGGGCGTACCCGGTCGCCGAGTGCCGCGATGACCTCGGTGGCGGCCACGTCGAGGTCCTCGTAGGTCCAGGTGTGGCCGGCGTCGATCACGGCGGGGGCCTGCGGGCTGCGGCTGACCCACTCCTCGAAGAGGCGGAGCACTCCGGCGGTGGCGGTGGGAGCAGGCCCGTGGGCGATGCTGAGCGCGGTGCCGTCGGCGGTGGCGGTCCGGTCCGTCAGGGTGTGCGGCGAGTTCAGCGGGTTGAGGGTCTCGGTCATCAGGACTCCGTCGAGGTGGTGGCGGTGGCCGCGAGGGCGACGGCCTGGTCGGCGAGCACCGGGTTCTGGAACAGCAGCCGCAGCGGCGGGCGCTGTCCGAGCCGCGGTTCCAGCCAGGCGGCGAGCTGGGCCGCGAGCAGGGAGTGGCCGCCGGTCCTGAAGAAGTGCGAGCTCTCGTCGAAGCGGCTGTGGCCGAGCACTTCGCGCCAGCCATCGGCGAGCAGGGCGGTCATCGGGTCGGCGGAATCGAGAGCGTCACCGGACGCGGCGGACTCGACCGCTTCAGGTGCCGCGGGCGCGGCGAAGTCAACGGGGTCCAGTGCGGCGGCCATCCGGGCCAGCGCCACCCGGTCGGGCTTGCCTCCGGCCAGCGTCGGCATGGTGTCAAGGCGTGCCCAGCGGGCCGGTACGAGTGTGGCGGGCAGGCGCCGGCCCAGCTCGGTGTGCAGCGCCTGCTCGTCCCGGTCCGCCTGCTCGTCCGTGCCCGCCGCGCGCTCCAGGAAGCCGACGAGCCTGGGGCCGCCGGGCGTCTCCCGGTCGAGTACGACCGCGCAGGAGTGGCCGCCGAGCGCGGCCGACGCCGCCGCCTCCACTTCCTCCAGCTCGATGCGGTGGCCGCGCAGCTTGATCTGGTTGTCGCGGCGGCCCAGGAAGTGCAGCAGTCCGTCGAGCCCGCGGTAGCCGAGGTCTCCGGTGAGGTAGACCCGCTCGCCGCCGAGCGCGTCGACGGCCACGAAGCGCGCCGCCGTGACCTCGGGGTTTCCGGCGTACCCTTCGGCGAGTCCCGGTCCCGCGATGGCCAGTTCGCCGACCGCGCCTGGCGGCAGCGGGCGGTGGTGCGCGTCGAGGATGTGCACCCGCTCGCCGGGCAGTTCGGTGCCGAGGGGGATCTCGGCGCCCTCGGTGAGCTCGTCGCGGCGGATCTCGTGAACGGTCGAGCTGATCGCCGCCTCGGTGACGCCGTACACGTTGAGCACGGTGGCTTCGGTGTCGTTCAGGAAGTCCCGGAGCGCGTCGGCGGGCAGCCGCTCACCGCCGAGCACCAGCAGCCGGGGAGCCCAGACGCCGTCGCGCAGCGCGGGCCGCATGTCCTCGCGCGTGGCGAGGAAGTAGCTGGTGGGCAGGTTGGCCACGGTGACCCGGGCGGCGGCCAGCTGCGCCGTCAGCTCGGCTCCGGTGGGCACCTCCTGGCCGGGGACGACGAGGCAGGCTCCTGCGTACAGCGAGGGCAGCACCTCCTCCAGCGCCACGTCGAAGGAGGGCTGGGCGAACAGCAGCACCCGGTCACCGGGTACCAGGCCGAAGCGCTCGGCGGCGGCGGTCATATGGTGCTCCAGCGCGGCGCGGCCGACGGCGACCGGCTTGGGAATGCCCGTGGAGCCCGAGGTGTGGATGATGTAGGCGGCGCCGGGCACCACGTCGGCGCGGTGCGCGCGGGGCAGTTCGGTGGCGTCGAGCGTCGCGGTGGGCAGGCCGTCAGGGACCGTCACCGGAGTGTCGGACGAGGTCAGGACCAGGGCCGGGGCGAGCCGCTTCAGCAGCAGCTCGACGCGGTCCGCCGGGTCCGACGGGGAGAGGGGGCAGTACACCGCTCCCGTCCGCAGACAGGCCAGCAGGGTGGTCACCGAGTCGAGGCCCCTGGGCAGTACGGCCGCCACCGGCTGACCTGGCGTCACCCCGGCACCGCGCAGCCGGTCCGCGAGCGTCTCCACCCGGGTGTCCAGGTCTCCGTAGGTGAGGCGGCGGGCGCCGATCAGCAGAGCGGGCAGGGCGGGGTCATGTGCGGCGATCGGATCGACCGGGTCAGGGTTCCCGGCTGCCTGACGCTCCGGTGCGACGGCGGTCCCGGCACCCACCGGGTGCGGGGGCGCGAGGTCGGCCAGCGCCGTGGCGGGGTCGTCGAGATAGGCGCGCAGCAGGTCGAGGAACCGCCCGGCGAGCAGGCGTGCCACGTCCTCGCCGAAGAGGTCGGCGTCGTAGTCCCAGACCAGGGTCATTCCGGGAGCGCCCTTGCGGGGGGTGACTCCGCGCCGGTCGTCCGGCAGCAGCACGACATCCAGGTCGAACCGGGTGGTGCCGGTGTTGAACCCCTCGAAGAGGGTGATGTCCAGGCCCGGGACGTCGATCTCGGGCAGAGGGGCGTCGTGGGCGCTGAACATGACGCTGAAGAGCGGGTTGTCGGCGCCCGATGTGTGCATCCCGAGGGCACGGGTGAGTTCCTGTACCGGCACTTCCTGGTGCGGAAGGGCTCGGAAGAGGGTGTCGGTGACCTCGTCCATGGTGTCTTCGGCGGGGGCCGCGGGGTCCAGCCTGAGCGGCAGCGGGATCGTGTTGACGAACATCCCGACGGCATCGTCGAAGCCGCGCGGGCGGTTGCCGACGGCCGTACCGATGACCATCCGCGAGCGTCCGCTGTGCCGGCGCAGCAGTTCGGCGAAGAGCCCGAGGAGGGTGGCGAACGGGGTCAGGCCGCGCGAACGGGCGTGTTCCCGCAGCCGGGCGGCCAGGTCGGCGCCGATGGACTGGCGCAGTTGTCCGCCGCGGTGCCTGCGCCGGGCGCCGGGCCGGGTCACTCCGGGCAGCGGCATGTCATGGTCGACATCGCGCAGTTCGTCCGTCCAGAAGTCGAGGCTCTCGGCCGGGAAGGGCGCGAGCGCCTTGGCCCGGACGTGGTCGGCGTACGAGGACGCGGGCGGCAGAGTGACCGGCTCGCCCAGTACATGGCCCCGGTAGACGCGGAAGACGTCGTCGAGCAGGATCGCGAGCGAGTGGCCGTCGTGGATGAGGTGGTGCTCGACATGGATGAGGCGGTGGTGCTCCTGCGCGAGTCGCACCAGGGTCCAGCGCAGCAGGGGCGCCTCGAAGGTGTCGAGTGGTGTTTCCGCTTCGGTGCGCAGGAGCTGCGCGAAGGCGGCTTCGGGGTCCTTCTCGCCGCTCAGGTCGACCGTGTGCAGGCGCGGCGTGCAGGTCGGGGCCACCCGCTGTCCGGGCATCGCTCCCTCGACTGCGACGAGTTCGAGGCGCAGGCCGGGGTGCCGTCCGAGGGTGGCGGCGAGTCCATGGTGCAGGGCGTCGGTGTCGAGGGTGCCGTACAGGTCGAGTGCGCCGGTGAAGTTGTAGGCGCGACTGCCGGTGTGCACCTGCTCGTGCAGCCAGACGATCTCCTGCGAGGAGGAGAGGGGAAGCATGGGCGATCCCTGAGGTTGTCGGGTCGGTTCTTTGCGGGCCGGGTACGGTCGTGCCCGGCGGTGGTGACGCGGGCGGTCCGCGGATCGCGCGGTGTGGCCCGGCTGTCGGTTGGTGGTCCTGAGCTGCCCGGCCGGTGGCCGGTCAGCGGTCGCCGGCGGTCCGCCGGTCAGCGGCGGTCGGTCGGCGGGGGCGGTCGGCGGATATCAGCCGACGGCGCCCGCGGGCGTCGTCGCGACCGCGTCGGCAAGTGCCGCGAAGGCACGCTCCGCTCGGTCGTCGTCGACGATGGCGCGGTCCCACACCATGCGCAGGTGCAGGGTGGGGCCGTGGGTGACGGAGACGGCGAAGGGGCCGCGTACGGGCCTGCCGTCGACATGCGTCTCACGGCCGGTCACACCGCCGAGACTGAGCAGCGGTCTCCGCTGGGTGTCGTCCACGGTCAGCAGGCCGTCGAGCCGGCCGGTCCAGCCGGAGCCGGCTGCCCTGGCGGCGTGCACCACGGCGTCGAAGGGGGCGTCGGCCCGGTCGAGATCGTCCCACCAGTCGAACGCCGTCGAGTCACCCGCAGGCCCCTCACTGGTCGTCGCCGGGAAGACCACGGTGTTGAGGAAGCAGCCGATGACCTGCGCCGCGCCGGGCGGTCGCCCTCCCCAGGGGTAGCCGAGCGGCACCTGGTGCCCTGGTCCGTAGAGCGCTCCGGCAGCGGCCCGGCAGGCGTCGAGCAGGTCGGGGAACGAGACGCCCGCTTCCCGAACCGGGACGCGGCGTTCGGCCGCGCCACTCGGCGGCGCTCCGGTGACCGGGTGGCTGGGAGGGCGGTGCGGGGCCCGTTCGCGTACGGCCCGCAGCCGCTCGCCCCAGTAGGCCATCGCGGCGGGCGACGAGGCTCGGTCCTCCGCTTCGAGCTGGAGCAGTACGGCCTCGCGGTACGCAGCCAGCTCGGCCGCGGTCTCGTCGGGGCTGGGTCCTTCGGCGTCCGGTCCCTCGGCGTACGCGGCTTCGAGTTCCCCGACGATGCGCGCCAGCGACTGGCCGTCGCAGGAGGCATGGTCCAGGACGATCGCGAGGACCTCCTCGCCGCCGGGTGCCTCGTCCCGCGCCAGGAACATCCGCATCGAGGGTCCCTGTGGGGTCCAGCCTGCGAGTGTCCGGCGCAGCGCGGCGGCGGTGTCCTCGCCCGGGGCCGGGGTCACCATGACCATGGGGACATCGGGCCGTTCCGGGAGCAGCACGGGTGCGCCGCGCACCACGGCGGACCGGGCCCGCAGGACGGGATGGAGCGCGGCGAGGCGGTTGGCCGCCGCCGCGAGGCGTGCCGGGTCGACGGTGCCGCGCGGGAAGGCGAAGAACATCGGCACCAGGTCCGGGCGGCCCGCGGTGTCCAGCGAGCGCACCAGCGCGAAACGGCGCTGGGCTCCGGTGACGGGCAGCGGGTCGTCAGCCCCCTCACCGGCTCCGATTCGCCGATAGCGGGCCAGATACTGGCTCGTGATGCTGGGCACGTGATCCTTCCTGGGTTGTCGTCCGTCCGGGCGGTCTTCGGGACATCGGTGGGGCGGGCATTCAGCTCACCGGGGCGGAGTCGTGCTCCACGGCGGCGGCTCCGTCGCCGACGTCGCCGGTGTGCGCGACCGTAGGCAGGTCCCGCATCCGGCGCAGCGGTGACAGCAGCAGTGGCAGTGGGGCGACGAGGAGTCCCGCGGCGCAGCAGGCGAGTGCCGTGCGCGGGCCGTAGGCGTCGGCCAGGGCGCCACCGAGCAGACCGCCGAGCGGGAGGGTGCCCCACATGAAGAAGCGCAGTGTGGCGTTCATCCGGCCGAGCAGCCGGGGCGGGCAGAGCGCCTGACGGAAGCTGACCTGTGCGACGTTGTAGACGACGGCGCCGAAGAAGACGACACCGGAGCCGGCGGCGAACAGGAGCGCTCCGGTCACTCCTTCTCCTGACAGCGGCCACAGCAGCGCGAACGGCCCGGTGACGAGGAGGGAGAGCCAGATCGTACGGGCCTGGCCGACCCGGCTCGCGAGAGCGCCGGCGCAGAACGCGCCCACGAGTCCGCCGACGGCCGACGCGGACAGCACCAGGCCGATCGCGCCGGGCTCGAGTCCGAGCACACGGACCAGGTACACGGTCTGTGTGGCCATCAGTATCGCGGCGAAGAGGTTGGTGAGGGCGGTGGTGAGGGCGATGACGCGCAGCAGGGGCTGGCGGACGACGAATCGCACGCCCTCGGCGATGTCCCCGCGCAGCGACGCGTTCGGCTCGGGCTGCGGCGGGTCCTCGTGCTGCCTGATGCCGAGCAGGAACAGGGCGGACAGCGCGTAACCGATGGCGTCGGCGACGATGGCGAGGTGGGCACCGACCAACTGCACGAGCCCGCCGCCGACTCCGGGTCCTGTCACCTGTGCCGATGAACGCACCGTTTCCAGCGCTCCGTTGCCCGCGACAAGCTGTTCCTTGGACAGGATCTGGGGCAGGTAGCTCTGATGGGCCACATCGAAGAAGACCGTGGCCGCACCGGTGATCAGGGCCACGGCGTACAGCTGGACCATCGTCAGCGCACCGGCGACGGCGGCGACGGGGATGCTGGCCATGGCCGCGGCACGCACGATGTCGGCACGGATCATCAGGGGCCGCTTGCGCATCCGGTCGGTCCACGCTCCCGCGGGCAGCCCGATGAGCAGGAACGCGGCGGTTTCGGCGGCGGTGAGCACGCCCACCTGGAAGGCGGACGCCTGGAGTTCGAGCACTGCCACGAGCGGCAGCGCCACCAGGGTGACCTGGGCGCCGAGTTGTCCGGTGGCCGCACCGGCGAGCAGAAGACGGAAATCGGGCATGCGCAACGGGCCGCCGGTGGCGGCTCGGGATGTTACGGGCATGTGAATGACCCTCAGGGAACGGCGGATCTGCCGTCAAAAGCCACTGATCAGTTTCGGTCGATTCCTTTGCCGTTTTGGCATCAGCTCAGCAAATTTTTCGCCAGACGGGGGCTACTTCCGGATGAATGACACCTACCAGGGTCATCTGCGGACAGGTGCGCCATCAACGATCACATGAAGTATCCGTCCGATCACGGAGCCTCCCAGCCTGATCGCAGGATGTCTCAAAACAGTCATTCCTCGATCGATCAGTGACGGAGCTGCCCTTTCCGGCCGCTATGGACGTACGCAGGGGTGGACCACCGTGCACCGCTGTCCTTCGAAGGAGTGGCTCAGTGGGCATGTTTTCGCAGGTCGGCGGCCCATGGGAGGCCACAACGGCACACACGCCTCATCGTCCGGGTCGACTCTTGAGTGCTCGGGGGGAGTTGGCCGGACAGCTGGGGGCTCAGTGACGACACGTCATGCTCGTATCCGCATGGTGCTCAGCGGTGTGCTCGCGGGGGGTGCCCTGGTGGCTCCCGGGCCCGCGGCAGCCGCCACCGCCGCGCCCACCGCCAAGTCACCCGCCTGGGTGCGGATCGCGCCGGGGGTCGCGTACCGGCGGTTGGACATCGCCGCGAGGAGGGGTCCCGTACGGGCCCATCTGCTGACGGTCGATCTGCGCGACCCGCGGGTCTCCGTGGGTCTGCTGTACCCGGGCGCGGTGAGCGCCCGGGCCCCGTTGTCCTCACTCGCCGACGCGGCAGGAGCGGTGGCGGGTGTCAACGGGGACTTCTTCAACATCACGGAGACCCAGCACCCCGGGACCGAGCCGACCGGCGCCCCGGTGGGACCCGCGATCGCGGCCGGACGTGAGCTGAAGGGGGCCGTCCCCGACGGCCAGCGGTTCGGCCCGGCGCTGCCGTCGGGAACAACGACACGCGAGGTGCTGGGCGTGGGCGAGGATGGCAGGGCCCGGCTCGGCCAACTCGCCCTCGACGGCACGGTGTCCACACAGTCCGGCACGCTCCCGCTGCGCGGGCTGAACCAGTACGCGCTGCCGGTCGGCTCCGTGGGCGCGTTCACCTCCGACTGGGGTGCCGCCTCACGGATGCGGGCCACCTGCGGCACCGACGCCCGCCGCGCCGCCCCGTGCAGCAGCCGGACCTACGAGGTGACGGTGCGGGACGGACGCGTGGTGGCCGTGGCCACCGCGCCGGGCCGGGGAGCGATCGGACCGGGCACCGAAGTACTGGTCGGCCGGGAGGCCGGCGCCGCCGCATTGCGCAAGCTGTCCGTGGGCGACCGGGTCGCCGTCCGCCACCACCTTGTCGACACCCGCTCCGGTTCCGCATACCGCTTCGCGCTGGGCGGGTATCCCGTGCTGCGGGACCAGGCGCCGCTGCCGGGTCTGGACGAAGGCACCGGGGCTGTCCGCACGGCCGCCGGCATCGCGGACGACGGGCACCGAATGCTGCTGCTGGCTCTGGACGGCGCGCCGGAGTTCCGGAACGGTCTGACCGTGGCCGAACTGGCGGCGGTGATGCGGGACGCCGGATGCGTCGACGCGTTCAATCTGGACGGTGGCGGCTCGTCGACCCTGGTCACCCGCGGCCGGGAAGCGGCGCATATGACCGTACGCAATCATCCCAGCGGCGGTTCGGAGCGTGCGGTACCGAATGGCATCGGGGTGTTTTCCCGCGCGTCCGGCGTTTGACCGGACCGATTCGCGGTGTCATCGCGCGGGACGGCATCGCTCTCACTAGCGTGATACCGGTCACGGTCCACCGGTCCGGGGCCGTCCTGCGGACCGGGGGCCTCCACAGCGCAGACAGCGAAGAGAGTCAGTCATGGCCGCAGCACCCGAAGGCAGGCCGATCTGGGCCGACGCGATGTTCTCCGATCTGGAGGGAGCGAAGACCTTCTACGCCGAAGTCCTGGGCTGGACGTTCGGTGAGTCATCGTCGGAGTACGGGAACTACACACAGGCGTACGCGAACGGCAAGGCGGTCGCCGCGGTCGTGCCGCCCATGCCGGGTCAGGAGGGCCAGTCGCAATGGTGTCTCTACCTGGCGTCGCCGGACGCCGCCGCGACGGCGGAGAAGATCCGCCAGAACGGCGGCACGGTCCTCATGGAGCCCATGCAGGTCGGTGAGTTCGGCACGATGTGCCTCGCCCAGGACCCCGGTGGCGTCACCTTCGGTGTCTGGCAGCCGGGCACCCACACCGGGTTCGAGACGGCGACCACCGAGCCGGGGTCCTACTGCTGGGCCGAGGTGTTCACGCGCGAGCCGGACAAGGCGGACGGGTTCTTCCCCGCGGTCTTCGGCTACGGCGTGAAGACCATGCAGGACGACCAGATCGATTACAAGATCTACGGTCTCGGCGAGGACACGCCCGTACTCGGGCGGATGAAGATGACCGACGAGGAGTTCCCGCCGGAGGTCCCGTCCTACATCCAGGTGTACTTCACCGTCCCGGACTGCGATGCCGCGGTTGCCACGGCCCAGAAGCTCGGCGGCAGGGTGGTGTTCGGTCCGATGAGCATGCCGTTCGGCCGGTTCGCCGCGCTCGTCGACCCGCAGGGCGCCGCGGTCGCGGTGATCGACGTGACCACCACCGAGGGTGAGATGCCCACGCTGACCTGAGCGGCGCGCACATCGTCAAGGATGCCCGGGACCGGCGATTCGCTCGCCGGTCCCGGGCATCCGTGTGTCGTCGTCGTCCGGCCCCTGGCTCAGGGCCCCAACTTGCTCACCACGTCGGCGGTGGCGGACACTCCGTTGTGGATCGTCGGCGCCATGCTCGTGCCTGCCAGGAAGAAGCCGAGCAGGGCGCAGACCAGTGCGTGCGAGATCTTCAGACCGCCGTTCCGCAGATAGATCACCGCGAGAACGAGCAGCAGCAGCACGACTGAGACGGACACGACCATCCCCCAACCTCCTTCGCCGCCGCACGGGAATGCGGCATTCGGCCGCCAGTGTGGCGGAGTTGAGGTGCCGGACGGCCGAGTGGCGCGCCCGCCGATCGGGTGGTCGTCGAGGTCGCCGGAAACGGGTTCGGATCCGCGTGCCGCGCGCCCTCCCGCACAGGCGGGTCGGTGCCGGGGTGTTACCGGGGGGCGGGCAGGCCGACGAGTTCCGCCAGCACCTCCTTGTGGCGTCCCGGCGTGCCGAGTGCGAGCTCGTCGGTCTTCGCGCGCTTCAGATACAGATGGGCGGGGTGCTCCCAGGTCATGCCGATGCCCGCGTGCAACTGCACGCACTCCTCTGCGGCGTGGACGGCGACCCGGGAGCAGAAGGCCTGCGCGACGGACACCGAGAGCGCGGCGTCGTCGCTGCCGGTGGCGAGCGCGTCGGCGGCGCTGCGTGCGGCTGCCCGGGCGTTCACCACATCCAGCCAGAGCCGGGCCATACGGTGCTTCAGCGCCTGGAAGGAGCCGACGGGACGGTTGAACTGGTAGCGCTCGCGCGTGTACCGCACGGTTTCCTCGAGGCACCACTCGGCGACGCCCAGTTGCTCGGATGCCAGCAGCCCGGCCCCGGCGAGCAGGCCACGGTGCACGGCGGCCCGGGCTGTCGCGGCGTCCGCGAGCCGGGTGCCGGCCGCGCCCTCGGCTGTGACGGTGGCGAGCGGGCGGGTGAGGTCGAGCGGGAGCTGCGGAGTGATCCGGGCGTCCGTGCGCCGCACCGCGTACAGCCCGTCCGTCCTCGTCACCAGCAGCACATCGGCGAACTGCGCGTCGGCGACAGCGGACACGGCGGGGCCGGTGGGCGGCTCCGCGCCGGGCGCGGCGGACAGCGGCATGGCGAGCACGGTGACGGTCCGACCGGCTGCCGTGTCCGCGAGCAGCTCTGCCACGACGTCTCCCCGCCCGGCTCCCTCTGCGAGGGCGAGCAGCGTCTCGGTGGCGATGACCGAACTGGTGAGGTACGGCGCCGGGGTCACAGCCCGGCCCAGCTCCTCCAGCACCACCGCGGCCTCGCGGTGGCTCGCCCCCTGTCCGCCGAGCTTTTCCGGTACGAGGAGCCCCGCGGCGCCCATCTCCACCGCGAGTGACCGCCACAACGCGGGATCGTAGGGGGTCCCGGTCTCCATGCCGGTGAGGGTGGCCTGGAGGTCGGCGCGATCACCGAGCAGGTCCCGTACGGCGGCGCGCAGATCGTCCTCGGCCTCGGAGTAGAGCAGATCCGGCTGGCTGCTCGTGTTGCTCGTGCTCATCGGGCGAGGTCCTTCCAGGCGACGTCCTTGTCGGTGCGCGGTTCCGCGGGCAGTCCGAGGACGCGTTCGGCGACGATGTTGAGCAGCACTTCGCTGGTGCCGCCCTCGATGGAGTTGCCCTTCGTACGCAGATAGCGGTAGCCGATGTCGCGGCCGGTGAAGTCGACCTGCTCGGGACGCCGCATGGTCCAGTCGTCGTACAGCAGTCCTTCCTCGCCCCGGAGTTCGACTTCCAGGCCGCTGATCTCCTGGTTGAGGCGGGCGAAGACGAGCTTGGTACCGGAGCCTTCGGGCCCTGGCTGGCCTGCGGCGAGCTGCTGGCGCAGCCGCTCACTCGTGAGGCGGGCGACCTCGGCCTCCACCCAGAGGCCGAGCAGGCGCTGGTGCAGCTCATGGGTGCGGAGTTCGGGACGCTCGCGCCAGGTCGCGGCGGCGAGCCCGATCATTCCGCCTTCGCGCGGGAGCCGCATGCCGCCGATGGTGACGCGTTCGTTCATGAGGGTGGTCTGGGCGACCTTCCAGCCCTCCCCCACGGGTCCGATGCGGTGGGCGTCGGGGATGCGTACGCCGGTGAGGAAGACCTCGTTGAACTCCGCCTCGCCGGTGATCTGGCGCAGGGGCCTGACCTCGACGCCCGGGTCCGTCATGTCGCAGATGAAGTAGGTGATTCCACGGTGCTTGAGTGCGTCGGGGTCGGTGCGGGCGATGAGGATGGCCCAGCGGGCGATGTGGGCGCTGGATGTCCACACCTTCTGGCCGCTCACCACCCAGTCGTCGCCGTCGCGCACGGCGCGGGTGCCGAGTGCTGCCAGGTCGGAACCCGCACCGGGCTCGCTGAAGAGCTGGCACCACACCTCTTCGCCGGCCCACAGCGGGCGCAGGAAGCGGCGCTTCTGTTCCTCGGTTCCGTAGGCCAGGATCGTGGGCGCGGCCATTCCAAGGCCGATCATGATCCGGCGGGGGTCGTTGTCGGGCGCTCCGGCCGCCTCGAGTTCCGCGTCCACAACGGCCTGGAGGGTACGGGAAGCGCCGAGACCACCGAGTCCCGGCGGGTAGTGCACCCAGGCGAGACCGGCGTCGAAGCGGGCCTTGAGGAAGTCGGTGCGGCCGGTGCCGGCGGGCGGATGGGCGGCGAGGAACTCCTGCGTGCGTGCCCGCAGTTCGGTGGCGTCCGTCATGACGCGGCTCCTTCGGGGAGGATGACGAGCCGACCGGTGGTGGCCCCGTCGGCGACCCGCTGCACCGCCTCCGCGGCGCCGGCGAAGGGGACTCGCTCGCTGATGAGGGGCTTGATCAGGCCCTTCTCGGCATACTCGGTGAGGGTCTCGTGGCAGCGGATGACCGCCGCAGGGTCCTTCTGGTTGTAGAGACCCCAGTGCAGACCGACGATGGAGTAGTTCTTGATCAGCGCGTGGTTGAGCCCCGGGCTGGGGACGGTGCCGCTCGTGAAGCCGACGATCAGGATGCGGCCTTCGAAGGCCACGCACTTGACGGACTTGGCGTAGGCGTCACCGCCGACCGGGTCGTAGACGACATCGGCGCCGCGGCCACCGGTGGCGTCCTTGACCACGGCCACCAGATCGTCGCTGTGCCGGTCGATGACGACGTCGCAGCCCAGTTCCCGTGCGACGGCCGCCTTGTCCGCCCCGCCGACGACGCCGATGACCGTGGCGCCCGCTGCCTTGCCGAGCTGTACGGCGGCGCTGCCGACTCCACCTGCCGCGGCGTGCACCAGCAGGGTCTCGCCCTCCTTGAGGCGGGCGCGGCGGTGCAGTCCGAACCAGCCTGTCTGGTAGCCGATGTGCAGGGCGGCGGCTTCGGCGTCGTCCAGGGCGTGCGGCGCGGGCAGCACCCCGGCGGCCGGCGCCACGGCGTACTCGGCGAAGCCCCCGTGGGGCAGCGCGGCGGTGGCGATGACCCGCCTGCCGTCCTCGGTCTCGCCGCAGAACTCCACACCCGCGGTGAACGGCAGCGGCGGGGTGATCTGGTACTGACCTCGGCAGAGCAGCGCGTCCGGGAAGTTGATGTTCGCCGCGCGCACCCTGAGCAGGAGCTGCCCCTCCCCCGGCTCCGGCCTGGCGGTCTCCTCGAGCCGCATCACCTCACTCGGTTCACCGTTCCGGTGCACACGCCATGACTGCATTCGGGGCCTCCGCGGTTGGTCGGGGGTACGTCCGCTCAGGCGCATACTAAGCGGTCGCTTGGCTTCTGTGAACCACCCGTTCCCAGCCGATCGGCGGGGGGAGGCGCGCAGTACGCGCTCAGCGGCCGAAGACCTCGAATCCCACGGCCGGCCTGCCACCGAACCGGTCCGCGAGGGCACGGACGTTGCCGTTCTGGAATGTGCGGCAGTAGTCCTCGGGATCCTCGTCCGTGAGCGCCTCGATATAGCTGCGGTGTTCCAGCAGCGACCGAACGGCGCGATCCAGTCCCGCGGCGGCGTCCACGGCGTGGGTCGGCGTGGCGGAGCCCGCGATCGCCACCCAGCGCACTCCGCTCCAGGGCTCCAGGCCCTGCTCGGTGAGGAGTTCGGGGAAGATCCAGCGATTGCCCGCGTCACCGGCCGCGTCCAGGGTGGCCCGGCCGACGGCGCGGTGGTCCGGGGTGTTCCAGTTTCCTCCGACGGCCGGGCCCCAGGTGTCCCGGTGGTTGAGCGTGATGACGAGTTCGGGGCGGTGGCGCCGGACCGCGGCGGCGATGTCGCGGCGCAGCGCGGTGCCGTACTCGATCACCCCGTCATGGTGGTCGAGGAACTCCACCGCGGACACCCCCACGACGGCCGCACTGGCCCGCTGCTCGCGTTCGCGCAGTGGTGCGCACTCGGCGGGCGCCAGGGTGTCGATCCCGGCCTCGCCACGGCTGGCGAGCAGATACGCGACCTCCTTGCCGTGGTCCGTCCAGCAGGCGACGGCCGCGGCGCAGCCGTACTCAAGGTCGTCGGGATGGGCCACGACCGCCAGGGCGCGGGTCCAGTCGTCCGGCATCGCTTCGAGCTGAGGTTGGCTCATGACGCGAGCGTGGCGTCCCCGCCCGTTCACGCCTCGTCACGAACGAGGGCAAGCAGCCGGTCCAGCACACGGGCGCCGGACGTACGGACTCCGTCGTGCTCGTACTCGTCGGTGACCCAGGTGCGCAGCCCTCGGATACTCCGTGCGGTGGCCAGTGAGTGGGCCGTGTCGACGTACATGTCGTCGTGGTAGACGGCGGCGGCGACCGGGACCTCGTTGGCCGCCAGACGCTCGGGATCGTACAGCGGGAGCCAGTCGCTGCGGGCGGCGAGCAGCTCGGCGGCCTCACTCAGCGGGCGCAGGGCGGGGTCGGTCTCGAAGTGCCAGGGGTGCACGGACTCGCCCGTGAAGAGCAGCGGGCCGTCCCCGGCGAGCGCCTTCCCGGAGTCGAACTGCGGGAACTCGGCACGGACGCGCTCGGCCGCCCAGGCCGTCGGCGCCCCGCCCTGGGCGTAGATCGCCTCGTGGAGCACCGCGTACAGCGGATGGGCGGCAAAGGACAGTGCGGCGGCCACACCTTCCTGGAAGGCGTCGGAGAGCTCCGCGCCCCGCGCGCCGTCGATGAACGCGTTCTCCAGCAGATAGTGCAGCTGGTGGCTTCCGTCGGCGGTGCCGAGCTGGATGCCGAGCGACTGGAACGCCTCGGCGGTCAGCACATAGCCGCCGGGGAGCACGGGCCGCTGCTCGATGAGATGGGCGGCGATGCGGCGGGCGCGTTCGATGTCCTGCGGATAGCGGGCGTAGTGGGCTTCTGCCTTACGCTGGATACGCGGATACGCGGCGCGGTAGACGTCGTCGGCGCGGGCGTCCAGCGAGGGCAGTCCACCGGTGATCAGCACCGTCCGCAGGCCCTCGGGGGCGGTCGACAGGTAGTGGGTGGCGCAGAAGCCGCCGAAGCTCTGGCCGAGTACGGTCCACCTGGCCCCGCCGGTGAGCTGGCGCCGGACCGCCTCGCAGTCGCGGACGATGCTGTCGGCACGGAAGTGGGCAAGGTAGTCCGCCTGCGCGCCGGGACCGCCACGCAGCGGGAGGGTCTGGCGGTTGGCGGGCGTGGACAGGCCTGTACCTCGCTGGTCGAGCAGCAGCACCCGGAACTCCTGGACGGCACGGCCCAGCCACGCCTGCTTGCCGTGGAAACGCCGGGCCCCGAACCCGGGCCCGCCCTCCAGGTACACCAGCCAGGGCAGCTCGGCACCGGCCCGCGCGCTCGACGCGACCTCGCGCCCGTAGAGACGGATCTGTTCACCGGACGGGTCGCCGTGGTCGAGGGGGACGGTGAAGTGGCGGTCCGTGAGGATGAGGCCCGGCTGCCGGTAGCTGGTCAATGCTGCTCCTGCTGTCTGTCCGCTGATCGACGGTCACGCTCACGTCCATCATGTGCGTCACGGACGCGGCGCGCCTAGCGTGGGTCCATGATCCGGTTCGAGCAGGTCAGCAAGGTGTACCCGGACGGCACCACCGCTGTCGACGACCTGTCGTTCTCGGTCGCCGAGGGCGAGCTGGTCACTCTGGTGGGCCCGTCAGGCTGCGGCAAGACCACCACGATGATGATGGTGAACCGGCTGATCGAACCCACGTCGGGGCGCATCATGGTCGACGGCGAGGACATCTCCCGGATCGACCCGGTCAAGCTCCGCCGCCGTATCGGCTATGTCATCCAGCAGGTCGGTCTGTTCCCGCACCGGACGGTGCTCGACAACACCGCGACCGTCCCGTCGCTCGTCGGCTGGAAGAGGGCCAGGGCCCACGCACGTGCCGCGGAACTGCTCGATCTGGTCGGACTCGACCCGAAGGTCTACGGCTCCCGCTACCCGGCCCAGCTGTCGGGCGGCCAGCGCCAGCGGGTCGGCGTGGCGCGGGCACTCGCCGCCGATCCGCCGGTGCTGCTGATGGACGAGCCGTTCGGCGCCGTCGACCCCGTCGTGCGGGAGCGGCTCCAGGACGAGTTCCTCCGTCTCCAGGCCACGGTGCGCAAGACGGTGCTGCTGGTCACCCATGACATCGAAGAGGCCGTGCGGATGGGCGACCGTATCGCCGTCTACGGGCAGGGCCGCATCGAACAGTTCGACACTCCGGGGGCCGTGCTCGGAGCACCGGCGACTGACTACGTGGCACGGTTCGTCGGCGCGGACCGGGGTCTGAAGCGGCTTTCGGTCACCGCCATCGAGCCGGACGACCTGGCGCAGCCACCGGTCGCACGACGTGACGAGCCCGCCGCTGCGGCAGCGGCGCGGCTGCGCGACCAGGGGGCCCGCTGGGCGGTCGTGCTCGGCGCCTCGGGAGAGCTGCACGGCTGGGTGTCCGCGGAAGCTCTCTCGACCGGGGCCGGAGGAACCGTCAGCGGACTGGCGTGCCGGATGGAGGCGTGGGTGCCGCTCGGGGCGCCGCTGAAGCAGGCCTTCAGCGAGATGCTGCAACACGACGCGGGCTGGGTGGCGGTGCTGGACGGGACGAGGTTCGCCGGAGTGCTGACCCCGGCGAAACTGCATGAGGCGCTACGCCGTTCGGTGGACGCGGACGCCCGGGGAGTGGCGCGCGGGCAGGTGGACTTCGACTCGGTGTCCGACGCCTGAACAACGGGGCTGGGCGGTCAGCGCCGCAGCAGCCCCTTCGCCTCGAGGTACTCGCGGGCGACGTCCTCGGGCAGCCTGCGCCAGCTGTCCACCTCCTCGTTGAGCCGGCGCAGGTCCTCCGTCGTGAGCACGGAGTTCAGCTCGTCCAGGGCTTTCGTGACGCCCGGGCCGCCGGCTCGGGAGCGGTTGACGACGGGGACGATGTAGTCCGCGTTCTGCACGTGCTTGTCGTCGTCGAGCAGCACCAGACCGAAGTCATCCAGCGTCGCGTCCGTGGTCGTGGTCAGCACCATCTGGTCCTGCCCCGACTGGACGGCCTGCTTGGACTGGGTGGTACCGACGCCCTTGGGGTCGATCCCCGTGATGTCGATTCCGTATGCCTTCTTGAGCGCCGGGGCGCAGTAGGGCCGCTGGACGCATTCGTCGCCGGCGGCCAGGCGCACGGGAAGCCCGGAGCGCCCCAGGTCGCTGAGGGTCTTCAGGTGGTGCTTCGCCGCATACTCCTGGGTGACGGCGAAGGCGTTCTGGTCGACGGCCTTGCCCGGGTCGAGTACGGTCAGGCCGCGCGAAGCGGCCAGGGAGCGCAGAGCGGCCATGGTCCTGCCGAGGTCGGGCGACCCCGCGGGTGCCGCCTTCGGGCCGTTGGCCTTGGCGTTGAGCCAGTCGGCGAGCGTCGCGGCGTACTCCGGTACGACGTCGATCTGGCCGCGTTCCAGGGCGGGCTCGTAGATCTCCCGGTTGTTCACGCTGATGATCTCGGTGTGGTAGCCGGCCTGTTCGAGGAGCAGGGAGTACATCCGGGCAAGCAGGTCGCTCTCGGTGAATCCGGCGGATCCGATGGTCAGGTGTCTGCTGTCGCCGGGCGACGCGGTCACCGCACTCTGGTTCTGGTGCTCCAGGGACGGCCCGGTGGTGCAGCCGGCCAGGGTGAGCAGCGCGGCAGCGGCGGGCAGTCCGGTGCGCAGTCCCCTCATCCCGCTCGCTCCCCTGACCGGTAGGGCGAACAGCGCTCCACGATTGCGAAGACTGCCTCGACGAGCAGCGCGAACAGAGCGACGAGCACCGCGCCCGCGACGACCTGCGGTGTCGACGCGAGATTGAAGCCCGCCGTGATGATCCGGCCGAGACCGCCGCCGCCCGCCAGCGCCGCGATCGTGGCGGTGGCCACGAGCTGGACGGCGGCGATCCGTACGCCGGTGAGGATCAGCGGCGTCGCGAGCGGCAACTCCACGCGCAGCAGCGTCTGGGATCCGGTCATACCCATGCCCCGGGCAGCTCTGACGATGTCCCCGTCGACGCCGCGCATCCCCACGTACGCGTTGGTGAGGAGCGGCGGCACGGCGAACAGGACCAGCGCCACGATCGTCGGCCAGGGTCCCCAAGTCCCGATGGGGCTGAGCAGCAGCAGGACCAGGACTGCGAAGGTGGGGACCGCGCGTCCGACGTTTGAGATGTTGACGGCGAGCGCGCCGCCTTTGCCGAGGTGGCCGAGCACCAGGGCTACGGGCAGGGCGATCGCGCAGCTGATCAGCAGGCACACGGTGGTGAGGAAGAGGTGCTGGCCGAGACGTACCCAGACGCCGCCCGGGCCGGACCAGTTGGCGGGGTCGGCGAGCCAGTCCCAGGTCTGGGAGACGATGTTCACGGGATCCGCCTGCGCCCCGGATGCCGGATCATGCGCCGCGTCGGCGGGTCTGGCGCATCCAGGGTGTCAGCAGGTGCTGTACACCGAGAAGTACGAAGTCGGCTGCGACGGCGATCAGCACGCACAGCACCGAGGCGGTGAGCACCTGTGCCTTGAAGTAGGTGTTCATCCCCGAGTAGATGAGGTTGCCGAGACCGCCGAAGCCCACGATCGCCCCGATGGTGACCAGGGAAACGGCGGAGACCGCCGCGATGCGCAGGCCCGCCATGGCGGCGGGCAGGGCGAGGGGCAGCTCGACGGTCAGCAGCAGCCGCACCGGGCCGTACCCCATGCCCCGCGCCGCCTGGCGGGTCTCCTCCGGTACGGCGCGCAGCCCGGCGAGGATGTTCCGCACCAGCAGCGTGAGCGAGTAGAGGACGAGTCCGGCGATGACGAGCGACGTGGACAGCCCGTAGACCGGGAGCAGCAGCGAGAACATGGCGAGTGACGGGATGGTGTAGAGGACCGTCGTCAGGGAGAGGACCGGCCCTGCCGCCCAGCGCCAGCGTCGGGCGGCGACGGCAAGGGGTACCGCGAGCAGCAGCGCCAACGCCACCGAGGTCATGCTCAGCTGGAGGTGCTGGAGCACGGCCTCCTCGAGGATCTCGCTGCGGCTGGTCAGATAAGCGCCACAGATCCAGTCGTTGTGCGCGAGGCAGTCGTCGGGGACCGCGGCGGTCAACCCTGTCCCGGTAGCCGGAATCGCCGTCACTCGTCCATTGCAGCGCGGGAAACTGCGAGGTGCGTCCCGGTGGCGGTCCATTCGAGTGGCGTCGTGGAGCCCCGGCCGCCCTCCGTCCATGGATCTTCCGGGGGCCGGGGCGCGTCAGCAGCGGGGACCGGCATTCCGGGGCAGCCAGGCTCGGTGGCTGCCCCGGACCCCGGCAGGGCGGTGGCCGGTCAGCCCAGCAGCTTCTGCTTGGCCTTCTGGAACTCCTCGTCCGACAGGTCTCCCTTGGCCTTCAGCTCGGAGAGCCTGGACAGCTCGTCCGTGGTGCCGCCGCCTTCGCCCTTCGCCGCCTGCCGGACGTAGGCGCTGAAGGCTTCCTGTTGTTCCTGGGCGTGCTGGATCTCGCGCTTGCCCATGCTGTCGCCGCGCACGATCACATAGATCAGCACGCCCAGGAACGGGATGATCAGCACGAACAGCAGCCACAGGGCCTTGATCCACCCGTTCATGTCGTGGGAGCGGAAGATGTCCAGGATGACCCGGAAAAGGATCACCAGCCACAGGACCCAGAGGAAGATCCACATCACGGTCCAGAACGCGCCCAGCACCGGGTAGTCGTACGCGAGGTAGACAGTGCCGTCCATCGCCGTCCTCCTGCCGTTCTCGTCGGACGCCGGGCGTCCGCTCCCGGCCAGTGTGTGACGGTCCGGCCGTACGGCCCTCACCCGGCAAGGGTGAATCGGCGCGCAGGCGGTCGGGCCCCGCAGCCCGGCCGTATCGGGGCGCCCCCGTGAGCCACCGGGTGAGCGGGCCGTGTCGGTGCCGTACGCGCCCAGCGGGGTCGATCACGATGGGCGGGCCGTGATGCCTCGGGTAGTGGTGGGTGACGTATGGCGGACGCGACGGTGCGCCGGCAGATGGGCGCGTGCCACGGAGGCCCGTTCCGGACGGTCCGCCGGTGAGCGGCGGGGGCGCCTGGGCCGGAGTCGCCGTGGCGGTGGTCACCGCGGGCTATGCCCTGGCGTCCAAGCGCCTCGCCCGTGCCTCGGTCACCGCGCCGATCGTGTTCACCGTCTGCGGGGTGTTCATCGGGCCGGTCGGTCTCGGCATCCTCGATCTGGAGAAGGACGCGGGCGCGATCCTCGTCCTGGTGGAAGCCGCGCTGACGCTGGTGCTGTTCACCGACTCCTTCGAACTGCGTGGCAGGGACCTGCATCTCGGGCGCCTGCTGTCCGCCCGGCTGGTGACCGTCGGTCTGCTGCTGACCATCGGCGCGGGGTGGCTGCTGGCCGTGCTGCTGCTGCCCGGGCTGAGCGGCTGGGAGCCCGCCCTGATCGCGGTGATCCTCGCGCCCACCGACATCCCGGTGTGCAGGGCGGCCGTCGCCAATCGCCGGGTGCCGCCGGTGGTGCGGCACGGGCTCACGGTCGAGACGGGGGTCAACGACGGTGTAGTCCTGCCGTTCTTCCTCCTCGTGCTGGCCGCGATCTCCGGCACGGCCTCCTCGGAGCACGGCCTGGTGGGGGTGTTCTGGCGGTCGCTGCTCCTCAGCAGCGCGATCGGGCTCGCCGTCGGCGCGGTGGTCGGCCTGCTGCTGCACCGGGCCTGGGTGGCCGACTGGGTGAACCGGGAGTGGAGCCAGGCCGTCGTGCTGGCGGTCGCTCTCGCCTCGTACGCACTCGCCGCCGCCACGGGCGGCAGCGGTTTCGTCGCGGCCTGGGTCGCCGGATTCGCCTTCGCCGCGCTTCTGCGGCGCGGGACGGCCCGGAACGGCACGGGCCCGGGCGGGCACAGCACCGATCTGGTCGGCAGGTTCACCGAGAGCCTGGCGTCACTGCTGGCCGCGATGAGTTTCCTGGTGTTCGGAGCCGTCATGCTGGGGCCTGCACTCCAGCACCTCACCTGGCGGGTGGCGTTGTACGCGGTGCTCCTCGTGGCCCTGGTGCGACCGGTGACGGCCGCCATCTCCCTGGTGGGCAGCGGGTTGCGGCTGCCGACGGTGGCGTACGCCGCGTGGTTCGGTCCGCGTGGACTGCCCTCGCTGGTCTTCGGCCTGCTCGCCGTGAAGGAGCATGTCCCCGCGGCGCGCACCCTGCTGGAGGTGGTGGCGCTGACGGTGGCCCTGAGTGTGCTGCTGCACGGTGTGTCGGCGGTACGGCTCAGCGACCGCTACGGGGCCTGGTTCGAGCGGGCGGCGGCAGCGCGCGGGCCCCGGCTGCGCGAGGCGGGACCGGCGGAACAGGGCTGAGACGGCGGGCTATTCCGGCAGTCGGCGCATCTCCACCACATGGAGACCGAGATCCTGGAAGCGGGCGAGCAGCCCGTACAGGTGTGCCTCGTCCGTGACCGGTCCGTACAGGACCGTCTCCTCGGCCACTGTGGCCCCCTCCAACTCGGGGAAGGCACCGGCGACGGCCGTGGACAGATGACCGGAGACGCGGAACTCGTATCGCATACGGACACTTCCCCGTGGGCCATGGCCTCTTCGCAGGGCCGCTTCGTACCGCCTCTTCGTGAAGTCGTGAAGCCTCTCCATGTGCCTCAGGAACCTCTACGAGCATGCTCCCGTGCCGGGGGGTGGCGTCGCATCACCCTCCTGAGGTGAACCCGTCCCGTGGTGTCACAGCAGGTCGGCCTCGCGGGCGCGCCGTACCGCCTCGCTCCTGCGGGAGACGGACAGCTTGCGGTAGATGCTCTTCAGATGGGTCTTGACGGTGTTGACCGACAGATACAGCTCGGCGGCGATCTCCTGGGTCGACATCATCTGCGCCACATGCCGCAGGACCTCGCGCTCCCGATCGCTGAGCTGCTCGAGGAGCGGCGGACGGCCGCCGCCTTCCTCGGGCCGCTCGTTCAGCCAGGGATGCTCCGCCACGAGTGCGGGTGCCTGCGCGAGCAGATGCCTCAGCCAGGGGCCGGACTCGGTGAACGGCGCCCGCAGCAGTTGCGGGCGTGCGGCGTCGAGTGCCTGCCCGAGGAACACCATCGCGTGTGCGGTCGCCTCCTCCCGCAGCGCGGCGTGGGCCTGGAGCAGGCGGGCGCGCACCCGGTCGGCGGGCCCAGGGGACGCGCCGTTGCCGAGCGGTGCGAGCAGCCGGCGCGCGTGCTCGCAGTCCCCGGCTGCCAGATGGACGGCGGCAGCCGCCAAGGCGTGACCGGAGCCTCCGTCGGCTGCTCCGTTGAGCGCCGCGAGGGCCGACGAGGCGTCACCGCGGGCGAGGTGCACGGTGCAGCGGGTCATGGTCACCCTGCGCGCGGCCTCAGCGCAGAGAGGCGTCGCCTTGCGGGGCGTGCCGTGGTCACTCGCACCACTGTGGCCCACCGGCAGGCGCAATGCGTCCAGGGCTTCGAGGGCCTGGGCGGTACGACCCTGCGCCAGTGCGAGGCGGGCACGCAGCACGGCGGACTCGGCGGCGCCCAGCGGATCGTGAGCAGCGCTGCGGGAGTCCGCCGAGGCGTCGATGTGGTGCTGGGCGCCGCGGAGGTCGCCCCGCTCGGATGCGACCGCCGCGAGGGCGAGATGGCAGAGCCCGGTGCGGTGGCCGTCCGGGATTCCCGCTTCGTCGGCGATGCGCAGCCCTTCACCGGCGTGCGCCTCGGCCTCGCGCAGCATGCCGTCGACGGCCTCGGTGAGGGCGAGTGAGCCCAGGCAGTGGTAGCGCACCGTGCGGGTGAGCTCATCACCCGCGGCCTCCAGTGCCGCAGCGAAGGCATCCCGGGCCTCGGTGCGCCGGCCCTCGGCGAGGAGTGCCTGGGCACGGCCGTAGCGGCACAGGGACTCGATCTCGGGATGCTGCTCCAGTCGGGCCACGGGCAGCTGTGCCATGAGGGCCCTCACCTGGCTGTCGCCGTCCCGGACCGTGCCCGCGTCACTGAGCAGACGCAGAAGGGCGTGGGTGAGCCGCCGTTCGGGTGAGGCTGCGGATCCTTCGGTTGTTGCCGGTGCGGCACCGTTTCCAGCCTCCGCCTCCGCACGGCCGAGCTGTCTGCGGCTCTCCTCGGCGTCATGGCGAAGCAGCGCGGTGGCGGACGCGACCAGCGCGGGTGCGGTACCGGGAGCCTCGGCGGGCATGGTCCGGAACAGGCACTCGAGGCCGTGGCTGTCCGGTCCGGTGAGGAGTCGTCCGATCGCCAGCCGGTCGACGAGGAGGTCCGCGGCGTACTCCCACTCCCCCGCCTCGGCGGCGTGTTCGAGCGCCTCGGCCAGCCGGTCGTCCGCGGCGAACCACTGCGCCGCGCGCCGGTGCAGGTCCGGGCCCAGTTCGGGGGCGCGGTCGTGGAGATGGGCACGGAGCACTTCGGCGAACAGCGGATGGCCGCGGTACCAGGCGGTGTCACCGATGGGTTCGATGAAGGCGTTCTCGCGGGCGAGCCCGGCGAGTACGGCCGCGCCGTCGGCGCGTCCGGTCAGTGCGTCGGCGAGGGCCGGATGGATGTGCGTGAGGATGCTGGTGCGCATGAGCAGGTCCTGGACGGAGGCGGGCTGTGCTTCCAGGACTTCGGCCGTCAGATAGTCGGCGACGGCGTTGGGCGAGGTGGCGAAGGACCGGGCGAAGTGCTCGGCGTCATCGGCCCCCTGCATCGCCAGCGCGCACAGTCGCAGCCCCGCGGCCCAGCCCTCGGTCCGCCGGGTGAGCACCCCGACGCTCTCCTGCGAGGGCGTCAGCCCGTGCTGCTTCAGCAGTTGCGCCGTCTCGCGCGGTGTGAAGGCCAGTTCGGAGCGGCGGATCTCGCAGATCCTGCCCTCGGCGCGATAGCGGTGCAGCGGCAGCGCCGGGTCCACCCGGCCGATGAGCACCATCCTCAGGGCTGGTCCGGCGTGGGCAAGGACGAATTCGAGGTCCACCGCCACCTGCCGGCCGGTGGCCCGCTCGATGCCGTCGAGCACCAGGACGACCGGCCCGGGGAGCCCGGCCAGCGCGGAGGCGAGCCGGACGATCAGGGAACGGTCCACGGTGTCGGCGCGCGAGGGGGTGCCGATGTCGGGCAGCGGCACCTGGTGGTAGCGGAACGCCCCGATGACGTACGCCCAGAACGCGCCGGGAGCGTTCTCCTCGCTCTCGAGCGTGAGCCAGACGACGGGACCGGGAGAGCCCCCGGAGCCGTGCCAGGATGCGGCGAGGGTGGTCTTTCCCGCACCGGCAGGACCACTGATCACGGTCAGCGGTCCCCTGGTTCCTTCGGTGAGCCCGTCCAGGAGGCGTTTCCTGGCCACGAAGCCCGGCGGTACGGCGGGTACCGCGAACTTCGAGGCCAGCAGTGGATCGCCGCCCGGATCCGGCTGGGAGTCCTCGGCCATGGCTTCTACCGTCGTACGGTCCCGTCTTCCGGAGCACTGACGTGACCATGATCCCAGCGCCCCCGCATGATCGCCATTGATCGTCGGCGGCCCCGGGGGTGGCAGCGGAGGCGGCGCGGGGCGGGCCGTAGTGCAATGTCCTTGGGGTGGTCGGGGTGCGGTTCGGACGGCTGACCGGAGGTGCCATGGGCCGGAACGAGGGCGAGCTGCTCCGTTTGCAGCGCTGGACCGCGCGGTTCGCGATCGTGGCCGCCCTCACGGCGGTGGCGCTCTTCGTCCTCGTCGCCGGGCTGCGGGGCATCGCTCTGGTGGCCGTCGTGGTGGTGGGCACGGCGGTGACTGCTGCCGCCCTGTGGTGGGCGCTGACCCGTCGCGGCTTGGTGCGGGTGTGCGCCATGGTGCTGGCCGTGGCGGCGCCGGTGGTGGTCATCTGGCTGGGGCTCACATCGGGGCTGCTGTGGCTGCTGGTGCTCTGCCTTGCACTCGGGGCACTGGCGGCAACCGCCGGCTGGGAGGCGCTCGCCATGGACCCTGCCTCCGGAGCACAGCGCGCCGCCGAGGCACCCCGCCCCGAACGACCGTTCCTGATCATGAACCCACGCTCGGGCGGAGGCAAGGTCGAGCGGTTCGGGCTGAAGGAGAAGGCGCAGGCCGCGGGCGCCCGTATCGCGCTGCTGGACCCGGCACGGCAGGTCGATGTGGCGGCCCTCGCCCGCCAGGCCGTGGCCGATGGCGCGGATCTGCTGGGAGTGGCGGGCGGGGACGGCACCCAGGCCCTGGTGGCGGGGATCGCGGCCGAGCACGGCGTCCCGTTCCTCGTCGTGCCAGCGGGGACCCGCAACCACTTCGCGCTCGACCTCGGGCTGGACCGCAACGATCCCGCCGCCGCACTGGACGCGTTGACGGATGGCGTGGAACTCCGGGTGGATCTGGGCTGCATCGGCGATCGGGTGTTCGTGAACAACGCGTCGTTCGGCGCGTATGCCGCGGTGGTGCAGAGCGATGCCTACCGCAACGACAAGGTGCGCACCACGCTCGACATGTTCCCGGACGTGCTCACGCACCGGGCCGGACCGCGGCTGACGGTACGGGCGCCGGGAAACACCGTCGACGCACCGCAAGCGGCCCTGGTGAGCAACAATCCCTACCGGGTGGGCGACCTGGCCGCGCTGGGGCGGCGGGACCGGCTGGACGGCGGACTGCTCGGTCTGATGTGCATCAAGGTCGACAGCGCCGCCGAGGCGGCGGATCTGTTGCGGGGTGAACGGGCGCCGGGTCTGACCGTGCTCACGGCTCCCGAGGTCGTCGTGGACGCCGACGTCCCGCGGATCGACGTCGGCCTCGACGGTGAGGCACTCACCCTGCCGACACCGGTGCGCTGCACGGTCCGGCCGGGTGCCCTGCGGGTGCGGGTGCCCCGCGCCCGGCCAGGCGTCCCCCGTGCCCGGCCGCGCCTGAACTGGCAGCGCATCGGGCTGCTGGCACTGGCGCGCTGAAACACTCTGCGCGCCCTTGCGTTCGCGTTTACCCCTACCCCTGCCCCTGCCCCTGCCCCTGCCCCTGGACGCAGACGTGCCCTGCGACCGGGTGGTCGCAGGGCACGTACAGCCGCAAACCGGCCTCGACAGGCGTCAGTCGCGAGCGGCCGCGCGGCGCTTGCGGGTCGCCACCATGATGCCGCCACCGGCGAGCACCGCGAGAGCCGCGGCACCGGCGATCACAGGCGTGGCGCTGGACCCACCGGTTTCCGCGAGACCACCCGGCGTCGTCTCGCTGGGCGTCGGAACCGGTGCGGCGGAGCTCGGCGGCTCGCTGGACGGGGTGTCCGACGGCTCGGGGGTGTCGGAGGGCTCCGGGGTGTCCGAGGGCTCCGGGGTGTCCGAGGGCTTGGGCGTCTCGGACTCGCAGACCGGGGCGGTCTTGGTCTCGTCGTGCGAGAACCGTTCGCCGTCGCCCGCCTTCACGACCAGGCGCACCTCGACCTCGGTCTTGTGGTCGGGCAGCTTGAGCGCCTCATGGAAGTTCGAGCCGAATTCCTTGGCGGGCAGCAGGTCCTTGCCGTCCACCGTGACCGTCACCGTGTTGGTGACGCTGTCCTCGTACGCCTTCAGGTCGACGGTGACCTCGGAGCAGGTCACCGTCCACACGGGGGTGTGGGCCGAAGCAGGGGTCGCGAACAGACCCATGCCGACGAGCCCAGCGGCCGTGCCCGCTATGAGAGCGCCCGAGCGCTTCCACGCACGGGTTGGTACCTTCATCAATCCTCCACGCACTTTCAGTACTTCGTGGGTAGGTGCCGCGCACAGTACTCGCACAGCAGAACCATCTGCACCCCACCCCACTCAATTGACCCGAGCGTTACCTGGAGTGTCCGATTCCGGTTGGCCGGGCCGGAGGTGGCTGTTCCCGCCTCCGGCCCGGCCGCGGCTCAGACGACGGCCCACGGCCGCCCATGACCGTGGTGGGGCTTTGACGGGCGGGACGGATGGTGCGGACGGGACGGGTGATGCGAACCGCCACCCCCGTGCGCCGAGGTGGACACCGTCGCACTGGCTGTGGCCGTCGCCGTGCTGCCGTCGGGCGCGGTGCCGGTGGCCGTCGCCGTGTTCCGCACCTTACCGGCGCGGATGTCGCCCTTCTCGATGGTGTAGGTCGCCGTGCAGGTCATCGACTCACCAGGGGCGAGATCGCTCCGGGGACACGACACCGCCGGTGCGGGCCCCTGCCCGCTGAACCGGTGTTCGCTGACCGCCACGTCGGACAGGGGCACGCTTCCCGTGTTCTTGACGGTGAAGCGGTACTCGATCCGCGTGCCCGGGCGGGTCACTTTGGCCGGTGAGGCCGTTTTGGCCAGGGTGAGGGCAGCAACGGGGATGACCGTGGCGATGAACGTGGTGCCCGAAGTCGACGTCACCGGCGGGCCCGTGGGCGGTCTGCCGGAGGCGGTGGCTCCGTTGGTGACGGCACCGGCACTGATGTCGGCGGCGGTCACCGTGTAGGTCGCCGTGCAGGTCAACGAGGCCCCGGGCGCCAGGGAGGTGACCGGACACACTACCTGCGGACGCTGTCCCGACCCGGTGAACGAGGGCTCGACGACCCCCACATCGGTCAGGCTCACATTGCCGGTGTTGGTCACGACGAAGCGGTAGTCGACGCGCTGCCCGACGGCGGTGACCGTCGTCGGCTCCACCGACTTCACCAGGGAGAGCGCCGGCTTCTGCGCCGCGTCGACGGTCGCACTCGAGGTGGAAGTGACGCTGGGGCCGCCGTCGGGGGTACCTGTCGCACGGGCGGTGTTGGTCACCGAGCCGGAATTCATGTCGGTCTGTGTCACCACGTACGACGCCGTACAGGTCATCGACGCACCCACGGCCAGCGAAGTGCCGGGGCACGACACCACCGGAGCCGTGCCCGAACCCGAGAACGCGGTCTCGGCCACGGTGACGTCGTCGAGTGCCAGATTGCCGGTGTTGGTGACCACGAGTGTGTAGTCGACCCGCTGGCCGGCCTCCGTCACCTCTGCGGGCGACGCCGACTTCGCGAGCCGCACTTCCGGATTGCGCCGCGGAGTGAACACGGCGGACGACTCGTTGGACTCCACTCCCTGGCCCGAGGTGGAGGTACCGCCGGCGACGGCGGTGTTGGTGATCTCCCCGGCCGCCACGTCATCGGGCGTCACCGTGTACGTCGCCGTACAGGTCACCGCGTCGCCGGGCGCAAGAGCCCCGGACGGACAGGAGATCACCGGCGGGACACCCGTACCCGAGAAGGCCGTGTCACTCGCGGAGATGTCGGTCACCGTCACATTGCCGGTGTTGGTGACCAGATACGAGTACGTCAGCACCTCACCGGCACGGAACACACCACCGTCCCCGACCACCGTCTTCACCAGCGACAACGCCGGATCCTGATGAGCCGTCACCGTCTCCTCCGCCGTCGCCGTCACCGCGGGACCCGAGGGGGGCGTGCCGGTGGCGGTGGCGCCGTTGGTCACGGCACCGGCGTTGATGTCGGCCTGGGTCACCGTGTAGGTGGCCGTGCAGGTCTTCGACTGGCCGGGGGCGAGGGACCCCGGCGGGCAGGTGATGTTCGGGTCGGGGCCCGTTCCCGTGAACGCGGTCTCGTTCACCTGGACGTCCGTCAGCGTCACATTGCCGGTATTGGTGACGACCAGTGCGTAGTCGATCTGCTGGCCGTCCGCGGTCACCGTGTCGGGTGAGGCCGTCTTCACCAGAGCGATGCCCGGTGCCTGCTGGGCGGTGACGATCGCGCTGGACGGCGGGGTGGCCACGGCCGGGCCGGTGGGCGGACGGGCCGTCGCATGAGCGGTGTTGGTCACCGAGCCTGCGTCGAAGTCCGCCTGGGTGACGGCGTACGCCGCGGTGCAGGTGATCGAGGCGCCGGGATTGAGGGTCGTGTTCGGGCACGAGACCTGAGGCGCCGGGCCCGAGCCCGAGAAGTCGGTCTCGTGCACGGCCATCTGGGAGAGCGTCACATTGCCGGTGTTGGTGACCACGAAGGCGTAGGAGACGAGCTGGCCGACCGCGGTCACGCTCACCGGGTCCGCCGACTTCTCCATGGACAGGGCCGGGTTGACCACAGGCGTGAAGATCGCCGACGCCTGGATCGACACCGGCGTACCGCTCGGAGGAGTGCCGGTCGCGCGGGCCGTGTTGGTCACCGAGCCCGCATCGACATCCTGCTGGGTGAGGGTGTACGTCGCCGTGCAGACCATCGAATCACCCGGGGCGAGGGTCGTCCGCGGGCACGACGGCTCGGGTGGCGGTCCTGTTCCGGAGAAGGTGACATCCACGACGCCTACGGCGGACAGCGTCACATTTCCGGTGTTGGTGACCCGGTACGAGTACGTCAGCACCTCACCGGTCCGGAACACACCGCCGTCCCCGACCACCGTCTTCACCAGCGACAGCGCCGGATTCTGATCGGCGGTCACCGTCGTACTCGACGTCGCCGTCACCACGGGACCCGACGGCGGGGTGCCGGTGGCCGTGGCCGTGTTGTCCACCTCTCCCGCGTTCACATCCGTCTGCGTCACCGCATAGGTGGCAGTGCAGACCATCGTCTGGCCGGGGGCGAGTGACCCTCCCGGGCACGACACCGCCGGTGCCCCGCCCGAACCCGAGAACGCGGTCTCGGCCACCGTCACACCGGTCAGCGTGACGTTCCCGGTGTTCCGCACCGTGTGCGTGTACGTCACCAGCTGCCCGGCGGCCGTCACCGACTCCGGGTCGGGAGACTTCAGCAGTGTCAGCGCGGGATTCCGCTCGGCGGTCACCGTCGCGCCGGCCGTGGAGGTCACCTCGGGTCCGCCGGGCGGAGTGCCCGTGGCGCGGGCCGTGTTGGTCACCGAGCCGGAGTTCACATCGGTCTGCGTCACCACGTACGAGGCGGTACAGGTCATCGACGCACCCACCGCCAGCGAAGTGCCGGGGCACGACACCACCGGAGCCGTGCCCGAACCCGAGAACGCGGTGTCCGCCACGGTGATGTCGTCCAAGGGCAGATTGCCGGTGTTGGAGACCACCAGCGTGTAGTCGACCCGCTGGCCCGCCTGAGTCACCACACTCGGTGCAACCGTCTTGGCCAGCCGGATCTCCGGCCTGCGCGCCGGGGTGAACACCGCCGACGACTCGTTCGACGTCACCGTCTGCCCGGAGGGAGGCGTGCCGGTGGCGGTGGCGGTGTTGGTGATCTCCCCGGCCACCACGTCATCGGGCGTCACCGTGTACGTCGCCGTACAGGTCACCGCGTCGCCGGGCGCAAGAGCCCCGGACGGACAGGAGATCACCGGCGGGACACCCGTACCCGAGAAGGCCGTGTCACTCGCGGAGATGTCGGTCACCGTCACATTGCCGGTGTTGGTGACCAGATACGAGTACGTCAGCACCTCACCGGCACGGAACACACCACCGTCCCCGACCACCGTCTTCACCAGCGACAACGCCGGATCCTGATGAGCCGTCACCGTCTCCTCCGCCGTCGCCGTCACCGCGGGACCCGAGGGGGGCGTGCCGGACGCCGTGGCCGTGTTCTCCACCTCTCCCCCGTTCACATCCGTCTGCGTCACCGCATACGTGGCGATGCAGTCCATGGAGGCGCCCGGGGCGAGAGTCGTGTCAGGACACGACACCACCGGATCCCCGCCCGAACCCGAGAACGCGGTCTCGGCCACCGTCACACCGGTCAGCGTGACGTTCCCCGTGTTCCGCACCGTGTGCGTGTACGTCACCAGCTGCCCGGCGGCCGTCACCGACTGCGGAACGGCCGACTTCGTGAGCGTCAACGCGGGGGCGGGGGCGACGGGGGTGTTGGTGAAGGTGCAGAGGACGCGCGGGCTGTTCCCTCCCGGTGCGGTGCCGGGGAAGTGCAGAGTGAAGGACGTGGTCGCGCCGGAGGACACCGGTGCGTTGCCGTTGGCGGTATCGACACACGCGTAGGTCGTCGTGTAGTTGGCGAGGTTTCCACCGGACGCGGCACGCTCGGTGAGGGTGTACGTGGTGTTCGCCACCCCGACGACCGGCCCGGCCTCCACCGGCTGCACCCCGGTCGTGTTTCCGGTCGTGGTGGCGGTGTTGCCTTCGCGGATGCCGCCGCCGGTGATCGACAGTTCGAACTGGTCGTTCGACGTGGTCGATTCCATGAACCGCCCGACGATGTTCTTCTCCAGGGTCAGCGTCGGGTTGGTCGAGCAGGCACCGAGGTCCACGGAGACGAACGCCTGGTCCGACAGGCGCTTCGGCTGGCCGATAAGTTGCCCGTTGTTCGGGTTGACCGCCTGGAGGAAGGTCACGGCGGACGGAGGGACGGTGCTGTACTCGATGAAGAGCTCGCCCGCGTTGTCGAAGGCGATCCCGTTGTACTGACGCTGCTGCGGATTGTCGATGTGCGTGAGCACGGTCATGGGGAGCGCGGTGCCGGCGGCGGAGCCGGTCGTGGGCATCGGCCCGTCCACGATGCCGATCGCCGCGTCGTTGACGCCGTTGGCGGAGGTGACGATGTAGAGGTTGCCCGCCGCGTCGAAGGCGATGTCGCCGTTGGCGCCCGCGACGCTGGTGGTGGGCAGGTCGAAGGTGGCGATCACACCCGGGATCGCCGTGTGGGTCGTGGTGTTGAAGCCGTAGACCTTGGCCTTGCCGGGCGCGGAAGCAGGATTGAAGGCGGCGTAGTAGTAGATGCCGCTGGACGGGTCGATGGCGCCCGCCACCACGACCACGCCGCTGCCGGGCGTCGTCCCGGAGTAGGTGGTCCAGGTGTCACTGTCCGCGTCATAGCCGTGGACGACGATCGAGGACGACCCGCCGGTCCGGTCGACGACATACGCTCCTGTGCCTCCCGGGAGGATGCCGAGCGCATTGGTCATTCCTCCTTGCGGGATCTTGCTGACCACGGTGGTGGTCACGGCGGGCGTGGGTCCCGCGAGGGTGCTGGTGTCGAGCGCGAGCAGAGTGCCGAAGTCCGAGGCGTTGGCACCGTTCTGGACTGCGTAGATCCGTTCGCCCGTGCAGCTCAGCGGAGCGGCCGCCGCCATGGCCGACCCGGCTGCCATGTACCGGTCCTCGTTCCCGTGCGGTACGGAACCCGGCTCGGCGTTCGCGGCCGCGAGGGGGACGGCGTGGACCGGCCCCAGCAGCAACAGGGCACCCAGCACGCCGGTCCAGCAGCGCCTGGCTACCCCAGGGGGTCTGAATACAGACAAGGAGAACTCCCTGGAGTGATAACAGAATGCGAAATTGCCCGGCCAAATACATCACAAGCAGAGATAGCCCATGACAATATGCATTGCCGCATTCTGAATCACTGCGAAACTATCAGCCGAAAGGCCGAAGTCCCGCACGGGAGTTACGTTAATCGCGCTAATCGTATCCTTTTACCGTGGGCGCGCTCGAAGCCGTTCCCACGGCACGGCCGGACCGGACGAACGGCGCGCAGTGTCAGCGAGCATCACCCTTCCCCGGCCGCTGCTTCCCGCCGAACGTCAGCCCGCTTCCGGTGAGGTCGGCGCGGATTCCCTCGGGCTCCACCGCGATACCACGAAGGCGTATGTCACCCGACGCGGCCTTCGGGAGTTCAAAGGAGAGCGAGAGGCTTTCGGAAAGCTGCGGCGGCTTCAGTTTCAGCAGTGTGCCGATCAGCTTGGGATCGATACCGGCCTTTTCCAGCAGCCAGGGATGGTCGATGACCACATCGACCAGGTTGACCTTCATCAGCTGCTTCAGAAAGCGTGGTGAGCCGGTGAGTTCGCTCAGCGCTGCTTCACTGCGCAGGGCACGCTCGATCTGCGCGCGGGGAATGCCGAGACGCTCGGCCACGGCGGGCAGCTCCAGCAGGGCCTTGGCTCGGGCCGCCTCACGGCTGATGCGCTCCGCGGCTTCGGCGTGGAGGCGCAGGCCGGAGCGCTCCGGGTCCTTTCCGGGGCGGTAGGTGAAAAGACCGGGCACGTCGAGGCGCATGTCCTCGACCGTGGTGGACACGGCCCGGTCTCCGTCCTGCCGGATGTACGCCTGTGCCCGCAGACTGACATCCCGCCCGGCGACCGGCAGCGATCCGGAGATTCCGATGCCACCGGAGCCGGTCTCGGTGAACCTCACCCTCGATGCGCCGAGTTCACGGTTCAGATCGTCGAAGGAGAGCAGGACATCGCCGTCCATGCGGTCGACGACCGCGCCCTCGACGGCGGTCGGAAGATCTCCGACGATCCGGATGTCCTCCGCCGTGGCGTGCACCTCAGCGATCGAGACCTTGTCGGCCGCCACGTCCGGGACCGTCACATCGGCTCTGTCGATCCGCTGGCGCAGGACCTGGGTGAGGAACGGAAAGCCCTTGATGTCGACCTCGGGCCGTGCTCCCCCACCGAGCGACTGCTGGATCCTCTCCGCGGCCTTGTCCTCGGCATAGGCCACCGACACCCGGTCGCAGAGGACGAGGAGCATCCCGCACACCACGACCGCGACGGCGAGTTTGAACACCACCGGCACGGCCGCGAGCCGGCTCCGGCCCCGGTGGTTGGGAGGTGTCCACTCCTCCTCGTCGCCCTCGTGCGGGCGGATTCCCGGTGTGGCGGGAATCACTCGACCGCGATATGGCAGAGGCTCGTCCAACTCGGGCTCCGGATCGGCCAGTTGAGCGAGCTCTTCATACGGGTTGCGGGGATGCGCGGTAATGCGTGTGGGGGGTCGCATCAGCTCATCCCATCATGCGCACCACCCTCGAACGCAACTTCGGACGATGTGACCTCCGCTTCGCCACACGCAGGGTCACGGCTCACTCGATGCCGCGGCCCCGGCGGAACCGCTCCAGCCCGGTGTCCAGGGCGACCGTCCGCTCGGGGTAGTCGTACCGCGCCCGCTCATCGGCCGGCAGCTTCCACGGTTCGTGTACGGCAGGGCCCTCGATTCCGGCGAGTTCGGGTACCCAGCGGCGCACATAGGCGCCGTCCGGGTCGAAGCGCCTGGCCTGCCGCAGCGGGTTGAGCACCCTGTTCGGCCGGGTGTCCGTACCGGTGCCCGCCACCCATTGCCAGTTGAGCTGGTTGTTCGCGATGTCCCCGTCGACCAGCAGGTCGAGGAAGTGCGCCGCGCCGACCCGCCAGTCCACGTACAGGGTCTTGGTGAGGAAGCTCGCGGTCAGCAGCCTCCCGCGGTTGTGCATCCACCCTTCGTGGCGCAGCTGACGCATGGCCGCGTCGATCACCGGGTAGCCGGTCCGGCCCTCCCTCCATGCCTGTGTCTCCTCCTCGGCACTGCTCCCCGAGCGCCAGTGGTCGTGCCGGGTCCGGTAGTCATGGGCGGCGGTGAGCGGCCGAGCGTCGAGCACCTGCTGGTGGAAGTCCCGCCAGCACAGCTGCCGTACAAACGCTTCCCCGCCCTCACCCCCGGCCGTGCGGGCCCGGTGCACGAGCTCGGCCGGGGAGAGCGTGCCGAAGTGCAGATGCGGCGAGAGCCGGGAGGTCGCGTCACCCGCGAGGTCGTCGTGTGTCTCGGCGTATCGCGAGATCCCACTCCGCAGCCATGCGTTCCGGAGTTTGCGCGCCTCCTCCTCGCCGCCGCGGGCCAGCCCCGGGGAGACCCCCGCGACGTCCTCGCGTGAGGGGACGGCATCCGAACCGACGGCTCGGGGCACGCGCAGCGCCCTGGGTGCGCCGAGGGTGCCCCGGATCTCCTGCTGCGACCAGCGGCGGAAGTACGGCGTGAAGACGGCGAAGTGGTCCGAGCCCGACGGAACGACGGCACCCGCGCCGAGCGCACTGACGACCGCGTCGTGGACGACCAGCCGGATCCCCTGCCGCTCCAGCTCCCGGCGGAGCCGGGCCTCGCGGGCGTGCGCGTAGCCGCTGGCACCGGCCGCCATGTGCACCTCGCGGGCCTCCGCTTCGCGCGCCACCGCGCAGACCTCCTCAAGGACCTCACCCGACCGCACCACCAGCCGACCGCCGCGCTCGCGCAGCCCGCGGTCGAGGTCCGTCAGGCAGTCGGCGAGGAACGCCTGGCGGTTGGGGGCGCAGAAGCGCAGCGCTTCGATGCTGCGGTCGCGTACGAACAGCGGCACCACCTCGTCGCAGGAAGAGGCGGCCGCGCGCAGGGGCGGGTGGTCGTGGAGGCGCAGATCGGCGGTGAAGAGGACGACCGCGGCGGTCATGAGACCACTCCCTGGAGCGTGTTGGAGGTGTTCACCCGGTGCTTCCTGTGTCCTTGGGATGTTCTGCGTTCTTGGCGGGCTGTGTGTTCTCGGCGGTCTCTGTGTTCGTGTCGACTGTGCTGTCGGCTTTTGTGCGTACTGCGGCTCTGGCGATATTGCGGGCCATCCCACCGAACACAACGGCGTGGAACGGGGACACGCTCCACCAGTACATGTGTCCGAGCAGACCGCGCGGGTGGAACAACGCCCGCTGCCGGTAGCGGGACCGCCCGGTCTCGGCTCCCTCGGCGGGCTCGGCGTACATCTCGAGCCAGGCCAGCCCCGGCAGCCGCATTTCGGCGCGCAGCCGCAGCAGCCGGCCCGGCTCGATCTCCTCGACCCGCCAGAAGTCCAGCGAGTCCCCCACCCGCAGGCGTGCCGCATCCCGCCGGCCGCGCCGCAGCCCGTCCCCGCCGACCAGTCGGTCGAGCCAGCCGCGCACCGCCCAGGCGAGCGGAAACGAGTACCAGCCGTTGTCGCCTCCGATGCCCTCGATGACCCGCCACAGCGCCTGCGGGGAGGCGTCGACCGCGAGCGCACGCCGGTCCGTGTAGAGGCTGCCCCCGGCCCAGTCGGGATCGGTGGGCAGCGGATCGCTCGGGGCTCCCGGCAGGGCGGCGGACGACCAGCGGGTGGTCACCTGCGCTTCGCGTACCCGCCGCAGGGCCAGAGCGAGTGCCTCGTCGAAGCCGATCGGGGCACCGGGCGGGTCGGGGACGTACCGCGCGATGTCGTGCTCGCCGCAGACGACCTCATGGCGCAGCGATTCCGCCAGCGGCCGGGCGAGGGACCGCGGCACCGGGGTGACCAGACCGATCCACTGGCTGGAGAGGCGCGGGGTCAGCATCGGTACCCGCAGGATCCGGCGCTGTGGCAGTGCGGCCACCGCCGCGTACCGCCGCATCATCTCCTCGTAGGTGACGACGTCGGGCCCGCCGATGTCGAAGGTGCGGTTGATCTCGTCCGGCATCCCCGCGCTGCCCACGAGATAGCGCAGCACGTCCCGGACGGCGATCGGCTGGATCCGGGTGCTCACCCAGCTCGGCGTGACCATGATGGGCAGGCGTTCGGTGAGGTAGCGCAGCATTTCGAACGACGCGGAGCCCGAGCCGATGATGACCGCGGCGCGGAGTACGGTCGCGGGGACCTGGGACCCGAGGAAGATCTCTCCCACTTCGGCGCGGGAGCGCAGGTGTGGTGAGAGGTCGGCAGCCGGAACGTCCGCCGGGGTCAGTCCGCCCAGATAGACGATGCGCCGTACACCGGCCGTGCGGGCACGCTCCGCGAAGATCCTGGCTGCATCCCGGTCCGTGTCCTCGAACCCACGTCCCGTGCGCAGCGCGTGAACGAGGTAGTAGGCGATGTCCACCCCCTCTAGCGCGGCACCGACCGCGTCCTCGTCGGTCACGTCGCCGCGCACGATGTCCACGCTGCCTGCCCAGGGCTGGTCCCGCAGCTTGCCGGGCGATCTGGCCATGCAGCGCACCCGGTAGCCGGACGCCAGCAGCTCGGGCACCAGGCGCCCCCCGATGTACCCCGTCGCTCCTGTCACCAGGCAGTGCCTGCGCCGCATGTCCCGGTGGGTCTCGCCGCTCATGGCTCCTCCATTCCTCGTTGTACCGGTCCTGTTCCCGCTGTCTCTTCCGTGTCCTCTCACTGATTCGGCTCCCGGTGCCCTCCCGGATGCACCCGTGTGGGCGTGAACAGCCGTGAACAGGCACGACGGGTGAACGAGCGTGGTGGAAACGCGACGGCTGGGTATGGGGAGCCCATGAACACACTCCGGGTGGGAAAGATCCGACAGCGCCTGCACGCCAAGGACGTGGCTCTGTTCGGGACGGTCGCCGCGCGCCGCTGGCCGGGAGCCGAGCCGGTGCTGCCCCGGCTGAGCCGCAGCGCCAACCACGGGCTGCTGTGGTTCGGCATCGGTGCCGGGATCTGGGCGCTGGGCGGGGTGCGCGGACGGCGGGCCGCGGTGCGCGGGGTGGCCTCGCTCGCGCTGGCGTCGGCCACGGTGAACACCCTGGCCAAGGGGGCGGTGCGGCGGGCCCGGCCTCTCATGGACGACGTGCCGATCATCCGGCATCTGCCGCACCAGCCCGTGACCAGCTCCTTCCCTTCCGGGCACTCGGCCTCCGCCGCCGCATTCGCGACCGGTGTGGCCATGGAGTCGCGAGGCTGGGGCGCGGCGCTGGCCCCGGTCGCCGCGTCGGTGGCCTTTTCCCGCGTCTACACGGGTGTCCATTTCCCCAGCGATGTGCTGGTCGGCGCGGCACTCGGGGTGGGGGCGGCATACGCCGTGCGGGGGCTGGTTCCCTCCCGCTCGCAGCTCCCGGCACCGGCCAGGCCGCGGGCCGATGCCCCGGCGCTTCCTGAGGGCAAGGGCCTCACCGTGGTCGTCAATCCGTCCTCCGGGGCCCAGCCGCAGCTGATCGACCCGGTACGCCAGCTGAGGACCGCACTGCCGCAGGCCCGCGTGGTGGTCTACGAGCCCGAGGCCGGCCCCTTGCCCGACGTGCTCGCCGAGGCCGCGAAGTCCGTCGCCGAGTCCGGTGGTGCGCTCGGAGTGTGCGGCGGAGACGGCACGGTGAACGCGGCGGCTGAGTGCGCGCTCCGGTTCGACGTCCCGCTTGCCGTGCTGCCCGGCGGCACCTTCAACCACTTCGCGGCGGACCTGGGTGCCGACACGATCCCGGTCGCCTGCGCCGCCGTGGAGGCGGGCAGCGCCGTACGGGCCGATGTCGGCCGGGTCAGAGCCGCCACGGGTGCGGACGGACGGTTCCCCGAGCACCGGAGCGTGGGGCCGGATGCGCAGGAGCCGCGCTATTTCCTCAACACCTTCAGCATCGGGGTCTATCCGGAACTCGTACGCATCCGGGAGCACTGGTCACCGCGCGTCGGCGGACCTCCCGCCGCCGTGATCGCGGTGATCCAGGTGCTGCGGACGACCCGTCCGCTGCGCGCCAAGGTGAACGGCAAGGCCCGGTCCGTCTGGCTGCTGTTCGCGGGTAACGGCGCCTACCGCAGCCTCGGTATGGCCCCGGCGCGGCGCCACGATCTGTCGGACGGTCTGCTCGACGTCCGCATCGCGCACGGCGGGCGTTTCGCCCGGACCAGGCTGCTGGCCACCGCTGTCGCGGGCGGGCTGGCCCGGACCAGGCTGTACGCCTCGGCGCGGCCGCGGCGGCTGCTGATCTCGGACCTCCCGGAGGGCACGAGCATGGCGTACGACGGCGAGGTCGTGCCCGCGCCCTCGTCCCTGGTGATCGACAAGCTCGACGAGGCTCTGACGGTGTACCGCCCTGTGGCGGACTGACTCGGCGTCATCGCCGACTCCTCAGATCGGTTCCATGCGGCCGAACAACCCGGCGTGACCGGGCGGCAGTTGGGTGAGGATGCGCCGCAGCAGGGCGTCGTCGGCAGTCTCGGCCACGATACCGAGCACGGCGGTGACGGCACGGCGGGCCTCGGCGAAGTCGCCGTGGCCGCTGGCCGCCACCGCCTCGATGAATCCACGCGGCGTCAGCGGCTCGCTGGCGGGCTCGCCGGCGGTCAGCAGCGGGCCGCACTGCTTCGGCAGCAGACGGGCGAGGTCACCGCGGTCATCGCCCACCAGATGGGCTCCCAGGACGTCCAGGACGATCTCGGTGGCGTGTGCGGCCTCCTGCCGCAGTGTGTAGCGGCCTCGTTCCTGCACCTGATCAAGCAGCGTTTCCAACGGAATGTTCATGTCCGCTCCTTGTCGTGGCCGCCCTGCGGCGGCATGCACCCCCCGCTACCCGCCGCGGGATCGGCTACACGCCCTGTCACCCGCATGCGGCGGCCTGCCAGGGGGCGTTCTGACGGATCCCCACGGCGTGCGGCAGGATGACAGATCGCGTCGAGTCGGAGCCGCTGGTTCCCCGCGTCTCGGCGTGATCGTACGACGCACTCCCAGAACCCACAGGTGGCAAGGTGACGAGACATCACATCCGGACCACAGCGGCATCCACCGCTGTGCGCATACTCCCCCGCGCCACGGGAGGGGCCCGTTGAACCGGGACCTCACCCCGCATGATCTGATCGTCGCCGGAATCGCGCTGGCCGCGGGCATCGGCGCGGCGCTGCTGCTGCGCCTGGTCCTGAAATGGCTCGGGGTACGCGCGAGCCGGACGCGCTGGGGCGGCGACGACATTCTCGTGGACGCCCTGCGCGCTCTGGCCCCGTGGGCCGCGGTCACCGGAGGGGCCGCGGTGGCGGCGTCGGTGCTGCCACTGACGGCTTCCGTCGGGCGCAATGTCACCATGGCGCTCACCGCGGTGCTCATCATGGCAGCGACCCTCACGGCCACCAGGATCGTGGCCGGGCTGGTGCAGGCCCTGGCACAGTCCCGGTCCGGCGTCGCCGGATCGGCCACGATCTTCGTGAACATCTCCCGTGTCGTGGTCATCGCCATGGGGTTCCTCGTGGTCCTGGAGACCCTGGGCGTCTCCATCGCCCCGCTGCTCACCGCTCTGGGCGTGGGCGGTCTCGCGGTGGCGCTGGCCCTCCAGGACACCCTGGCCAACCTGTTCGCGGGCGTGCACATCCTTGCCTCCAAGACCGTCCAGCCCGGCGACTACATCCGGCTCAGCAGCGGCGAAGAAGGCTATGTCGTCGACATCAACTGGCGTAACACCGTGGTGCGCCACATCTCCAACAACCTGGTGATCATTCCGAACACCAAGCTCTCGGGGACCAACATGACCAACTACCACCGTCCGGAGCAGCAGATGACGCTCACGGTCCAGGTGGGAGTCGGCTATGACAGCGACCTGGACCATGTGGAGAAGGTCACGACAGAGGTCATCGAGAGTGTCATGGCGGACGTCGAGGGGGGTGTGCCGGACCATGAAGCGGCCATCCGCTTCCACACGTTCGGCGACTCGCGCATCGGCTTCACGGTGATCCTGGGCGTGGGCGAGTTCAGCGACCAGTACCGGATCAAGCACGAGTTCATCAAGCGGCTGCACCGGCGCTACCGCGCCGAGGGCATCAGCATTCCCGCTCCGATGCGGACCATCTCGATGGGGCAGGGGGAGCTGCAGATCCCCCATCAGCGCTCCGCCGAGCAGGCTGTGCACGCGCCCACGTCCCTGCCCGCGCACGGCGCTCCCACGGCTCCCCCGGTGTGAGGCCACGGGCGCTCTCACGGTGACATGTGTCAGCCCTGGCCGGGCCCGTCGCGGGCTCGGCCAGGGCTGAGTGGCTGAAAGAAGCCGTCAGCGCCGGCGTGCGGCCTCACCACGGCCACGCATACGCAGCAGGACGACACCGGCGATCAGCAGCAAGGCTCCGGCCGCGGACGGCCACAGCTGGGCGCCGGTCGAGGCGAGCCCACCGCCCGTCTGAGGCTGGCTGCCCGCGTTGACCACCGGCTTGGTCTGCACGTTCTGCTCAGCCGGCTTGTTCTGCTCATCGCCGCCGGCGTCCGGGGTGGTGTCGGTCCCGGCAGGCTGCCCCGCGGCCGCGTCCTTGCCGTCACCGGCGTTGCCCGCACCGGCCACGGCGCCGGGCTTGCTCTTGACCTCGGGCTGAACGACGTTCCCACCCGGGGCCTCAGGCTGGTCGACGTTCCCACCCGGGGCCTCGGGCTGCTCGACATTCCCACCCGGAGCCTCGGGCTGCTCGCCGCCACCGTTGTTCTGACCCGCGCCCGGGTCCTCGGGCTGGTCGTCGCCACCGTTGTTGTCGCCCGCGCCCGGGTCCTCGGGGGCGTCGGGCTCCTGCTGGTCGTCGCCACCCGGGTCCTGGGGCTGCTCCCCGGCACCCGGGTCCGCCGGAGCGCCGGGCTCCTCATCGCCGTCACCCGCCGGAGGGGCTCCCGCATCGCCGCCGGCGCCGCACTGGCGCCCCTCGTTGATGCAGCTCACCACGTCGTTCATCAGGTTCTCGTCGAAGACGTTGATGAAGTCGCCGTGGTCCGTGACCGGCTTGTGCAGCTGCTCGGGGAACGAGTCGACCGCGAAGACGCTCGGGTTGTTCCCGTCGAAGACCGGCGGCGGCACGTCGTACACGATCCGCTGGACGAGCTGCGGAATGGCCTTGAAGCCGTTCTGGCAGGCGCCGTTCTGGTCGGCGAAGGCGACATGGGTGCGGTGGTTGGCGCTGTCGGTGTTCTGGCCGTCCCAGCAGCTCTGGAACTTGAACGACCGCACGACCTTGCTGCCCTCGGGGCAGACCGGGTACTTGTCCTTGAGCTGGCGGTTCTCGAAGCCCGTGCAGCTCCAGGAGGCGTTGGCGTTGGCGTTGCCGTTGACGAACGCCTTGGCGTCACCCGTGATGATCCGCAGGAACCGCGGCATCGCGGTGACCTCGCTGACCGGGCTGCCGACGAAGTTCAGGGTCACCTGGGACGGTGTCTGGATCTCGCCGACGTTCTTGTCCTTGCCGCCGCCGTCCGCCTGGACGTCGTTCTCGTCCTGGCCGTTCTGCACACGCAGCACCGGCCAGTAGTAGGTCGACTTGTCGCCCTGGTCGCTACAGGTCGTCTGCCCGTTGGCGAGGTCGTCGTCGCTGGCGAAGGCGTCATTGGCCTGGTTGCCCACATAGTCGTGCATGTGGTGGGCGCCGTTGCTCACACCGGGCGCCACGATGACGTTGTCCGGGTTGAACTTGCCGTTCTCGTTCCGGCCGCACTCCGTGGTGAAGGTGCCCTGGGAGGCACCCTGCTGCTGGGGCGGGTTCTGCACGTTCGGCTGGACGGACTGGATGTCCACGAAGTCGGATGCCTCGGGACCGTTGCCGGCCTGACCGCCGCTGCCGTCGCCCTGACCGCCGTCACCCTGGTCCTGGCCGCCGTTCTGATCCTGGCCGCCGTTCTGGTCCTGATCGCCGTTCTGGTCCTGATCGCCGTTGCCGGTGTCGGCGTCATCGGCCTGGAGGGCACATGGGGCCATGGCCTCGAGACCCTCAGGGCGCTCTCCCGCCACCCGGCCGATGGCGACCGCGATCCGTTCGATACCGGCCGTGCGCTTGTCCTTCAGCGGCTGGAGCACGGCGTTCTGCGCGTACTGCGGATCGCGCGCTATCTGCTCCTTCTCGTTGACGAAGCGCTGGTACGCCTCGGTGATCTGGCTGTCGAGCGAGGCCAGTTCACGGTCGACCTCCTGCCGGGCGCCGTCCGGCACCTGGGGCAGCCCGTTCGCCACCTCGGGGCATTTGATGGTCGACGCGGAGGCGCTGGCACTCTGCGTCTGGTTCTGTTCCCCGTTCCATGCACTGGGCCAGGGCCCACTGCCTTCACCGGCGGAGGCATAGGAGTTGACCGCGATCAGACCACCCCCGCCCAGCATGAGAGCGATCGAGGCAACGAGTGCTCGTTTGCCCCGCTTAGACCGTCGCCGCACTGTGCGTCCCAATGGAGCTCCTATGTTTCCTTGCCGGTCGGCCGTGAACACGCGCTGACGAGAGCGCCGCTTCGAGAGAAGTACGGAAGTGACGCGCGGGATGTTCAAACCGGAAAGAAACTCCTGGCGATCTCGGATACGGGTGTGCCTGGTGTGCCGCGTCGCCGTCGGGGCGTACGC
>NZ_JBHWIW010000001.1:219242-251942 GCF_042731955.1 Streptomyces sp. NPDC059828
GCGCCCCGCTTCGATATAAGAAGGGATGTGACGGGGGGTTTTTAAAACGCCCAAACAAACCCCGGGCGTTCTGGTATCGGGGGGGCCCGGGGGGGCGGCGGCGCCGGGGGGGCTTCCGCGCCACACCAGGCACGAAGGGCCGGATGCGCCGAGGGGCCTGTGGTTGGTCAGGCAGCCCGGTGCAGCTTCTCCTTCAGGCTCTTGCCCTCCGGGGACTCGGACAGCGTGTCCCACAGCTTCGACGAGCTGACGGAGGTGTAGACGCCGGGGGCACCCTGGGCGGCGCAGCCCTCACCGTACGAGACGACGCCGATCTGGATGGGCTGCTGACGGCCCGGGACCTTGCGGAACAGCGGACCGCCGCTGTCGCCCTGGCAGGAGTCCTTGCCCTCGACACCTCCGCAGACGTTGACCTTCCTGTCGTATTCGCGGTAGCTGACCTTGCACTCGTCATGCGAGAGCAGCGGGACCTTCACCTCGCGGAGCCGGTCGGGGTAGTGGGTCATGTCGGTGTCGGTGTTGCCCCAGCCGGTCACAACGGCCTTGGCGCCGGGACGTATCAGCGCGTCGGTGCCGAGGGTCGGCAGCTTGATGGGGACAACGCCCTTGACCGGCTTGTCGAGTTGGACGAAGGCAATGTCATAGGCCTCCTTGCCCTTGAGGTAGCGCGGATGCACGACGATGCCTCCGGGGTCGCCCTCACCCGTCGACGGCCGGGCGTTTCTGACCTGGCCCTGCTTGGAGTTGGACAGGGTGGTACGGCCGACCACCACCTGGAGGTCCTTCGCCTCCATCCCGGTGACGCAGTGGGCCGCGGTCATGATCACGTCCGGGCTGATCAGACTGCCACCGCAGAACTGGCGCTTCAGCGCGCTCCCCGAACCCTTGGTGAGCAGCGCCGCCATGAAGGGGTACGCGTCGTTGGACACTTCGGTGCCACCGATGATGCGAGCGCCCGGCTTCGGCTCGCCGGAGGCAGGCTGCTGCTGGCCGGCCTGGGCCGCCGGGGCGACGGCCGCGATCAGGACGACCGCCGCGCTTGTGGCCATGGAGGCCGCCGCCAGGCGCATGGCGCCCTGACGGGATGGGGAAAGACGCATGGGGGGTTGTCTCCACTTCAACGTGAATGAACTCCCGGGGCATGAAAATGCTCAGTACGCGGGTGACGAGACACACCCGTACTGAGCTCAACTTCCCTGCCCGGGAACAACGTTGAGAAACGCTAATGGAGTTCACCCGATCGCGTCAAAGAGTTCCCGCGAAAATAGGCCGCGCAGGATTGAAGGAATGAGGGGATTTGACTATCCGAACTCCGTCAGACGCTGAATCAGCGAGAGAGGTTCACTGGGATTCGGAACTTTTTCTCCCATGGACATGCAGCCGCCTCCCCGAGGGGGAGGCGGCTGCGTGTACGGCTGGAGCAGAGCACCCCAGGTGCTCGCCATGTCCGGCTCAGGCCCATGGGTGCCGCCGGCGCGGGCACTCGGTGGCCGATGGGCAGTCAGTAGTAGTGTCGACGCCCACCCACCGCGTGGCCCACCGCCCCGAGCACCCAGAGCACCAGTCCGATGGCGACCAGAATGATGCCGATGGTCCAGAGGATGCCGATGCCAGCCACTAGTCCGATGATGAGCAATATGAGTCCGAGGATGATCATTTACTTCCTCCGATCCTGGAGTGCTCCTACTACCGCGACTGCCCGCTCCTGACCGTGGCAAACGGATCGAGCCAGGGCGCTGCCGACCGTATCCGGACAGGAACCGACTGTGTCCCACGAGGCCGTACCGGGTCCGGCAACGGTCTCAGCCCGGGCTCACCCGACCCCGCCAGGCACCGGTTTCACCGCCGCGCTGCTCGATGTACTCCTTGAAGCGACGCATATCGCCCTTGACACGCCGGTCGATCATTCCGGCGATGGCCGCGGTCTTCTCGGCCGCGCCCACCGGTTCGACATCCATGATGAGCTCGACACGCGTGCGCGTCGCGTCGAGGGGCTGGAAGTGCACCATGCCCATCTGCTGGGTCTCTCCCCCGATCGTGCGCCAGGCAATGCGCTCGTCCGGAAGCTGGTCGACGATTTCGGTGTCGAACTCCCTGCGGACCCCGGCGATCCTGGTGGTCCAGTGGTTGTGGCGATCATCCACCTGTCGCACTTCCTCGACGCCTTCCATGAAGTTCGGAAACTCCTCGAACTGCGTCCACTGGTTGTAGGCAGTGCTGACGGGAACACCGACCTCGATGGATTCCTTGACCAGACTCATCTCCGTGCCTCCTTTCGGCGCCCTTCCCCTCGGCAGCGGCTCTGCCGTGTTCCGGACCCGTTTCGGCGGCTACCCCGGTCTCGCCGGATTATCGCCGTCCATGGATCTTCACCCGAACGGTCCCTCCGCCGCTGGCTCGGGCTTCCTCGCCAGCAGCAGGAAGGAATGCCCGGCAGGATCCGCCAGCAGCCGAGATTCCCGCGGCCCTCCGATATTGCTCGCGTCCACCGGCGTGGCACCGAGGCTGACCGCTTCACGCTCGGCCGCGTCCACCTCGCCGGGATCGACGTACACCAGCAGATGCGCCTGCTGCGAGTCCTCGGGGCGCGGCCAGCTGGGCGGTGCGAAGCCGTGGTCCCGCTGGAATGCCATCAGCGAGCCGTCCTGCCCGACCACCTCGATCCGATCGGGGTCGTCGGTGGGCCGCACCCGTCCCCCCAGTAACTCCGCGTAGAACTGGGCGAGTTCCGTCGGCTCGGCGCAGTCGAGTGCGAGAACCGCTGTCCTGGAATCGGCCATGGGATGTCCCCTCCTGGTCTCGAACGTCGCCGTTCGCCCTTCCCCCGCCTGCCGGACGCGTACCCGGGGAAGCGCGTCTCAGTCGGACGGGGGAAGCAGGGTGCCCAAGGGGCCCAGATCCAGATTGAGGTCCTCCATGGTCAGCCCGTACTGGGCGCACAGCTCGCTCATCCGGTCATGCAGGATCATGAGCGTCTCGCCCAGGCGCTCTTCCTGCTCCTCGGTCAGGTCTCCCTGGTCGACGCGATGGAGGGCCTGGCGCTCCATGAGTTGTCGTAGCAGTTCCACCAGGGTGAGGACGAGTCTGATCAGATCCCGTTCCACGGTGTCCGGATCCGCGCTGATCCGGCGGGCGGCCGGTTGGCGGGAGTCACGGGGCCCGAGGTCCCGGGGCACGGCAGGAAGCAACCGGAAGGCACGGGCCGCGGCGTCCGCGACCTCGTCGAGGCGCCGCGCCGACCCGTCGTCGCCGGCGGCGTCGTCGTCAGGTCTCATGACCGCCTCGTGGCTCGGCAGCCGTCGCCCAGGGCGACGGGTTCTCGGCACTGATCGAGACGATCAGCGCCCGCAGCGATATCCGCACCAGATCGATGTCGGCGATGGACAGCACCACATCACCGGTGAGCACGACACCACCGCTGAGCAGCCGGTCCAGCAGATCGATCAGCGCGACCTGCCGCTCCGGCAAGGGCTCGACAGCCGAGTACGGTACGGGCTCGGGCTCGGTCATGGGTGGACGCCTTCGGCCGATTCGCCCGGGGGTTCGGGGGATGTGGCGAAGGAGTACGGCGCCCAGGGGCCGGTGATCTCGACCCGGACGCCGTCGAGACCGTCGGCGGCATGGGCCACCTCGCCACGGAACTCGTCGGCACGGTCCAGGGCGACGAGATACGCGTCGTTGACGAGGTTCTCCCCCCTCGCCTCTGCCAGCACGCCCTGCTGGACACGGTGCCGGGCGCGGCCTGCGGCGTGGCTGCGTCCCGCTGCCTCGACCCGCTCGGCGGCTCGTTGGGCAGCCGTATAGACGCTGTCCCGGGCACTGCGCTGCTCCCTGCGGTCGCGGAGGTAGGCACGTCCCGGTGAGAGGCCGGGTGACGGCGCCGGGCCTGTCGCCGCGGCGGTAGCCGCCGAAGGGTCGGCGTAGATCTTGACCCCCCATTCGACATGCCCCGCGAGCCGGTGCACGCGCTCAGCGAAGGCGTCCCAGCCGTCATCGAGGACCCCCCGCGCGCGGGTGTCGTCGAGATAGACCGTCGCAAGACGCAGGGGCAGCACAGTGGTACGTCCGGCCAGCGCCTCGATGACGCCGTGATGGGCGCGTGCCACCCCCTCCAGCCACTCCAGATCCTCCAGGTGCCGTTTGAGCGCGTCCTCCTGGAAGTCCCGGGCGGGCACCAGGCTGGCCACGAGCACCAGTTCATCCCCCCGGGGGCCGGTGACGAGACGCACGGGGGCGTCCGCCACCCCTCGGAGCGCGGCCACAGCCTCCTCCAGTCCGGCGGCCTGGTGAGCCACGGCGTACACATACGTGACATCCGCGAGCTCCGCACCGCCGGACACCCGGTCACTCCGGTCGGTCATCGCGCGTGCTCCTTCGACGGTGGCCCGTCCTGGGTTCCGCCCGAGGCTCTTCCAGCTCCTCGGGAGATTCCTCGAGAGGCTCGCCGCCCTGCCGCATGGCCTCGATCTCGGCCCGCAGCCGCCGGTTCTCCTCGGCCAGTGACCTCTCACCCCTGCTACGGGACGAGAGGGAAGGGTCGTGCTCCCACCAGTCGATGCCCATTTCCTTCGCCTTGTCGACGGAGGCGACGATCAGACGCAGTTTGATCGTGAGCAGTTCGATGTCGAGCAGGTTGATCTGGATGTCACCGGCGATGACGATGCCCTTGTCGAGCACCCGCTCGAGGATGTCGGCGAGGTTGGCGGACGAGCCCTGCCCGTAGGGCGGCGCCGCCCTCGACGGATAGGAGCCGAGTCGGTTGGCGAGCGGTTCACTCACGATGATGTCCTCGCGTTCCCTCGCCGGGGCACGCGAGGCTCGGGGTGCGTCGGGTGCGTCGGGTGCGTCGGGTGCGTCGGGTGCGTCGGGTGCGTGATCATCACAGTTCACCGCGCTGGTATGCCTGAATCTCCTCCAGCCGGTCGAGTAGTTCGTCCTCGCGCCGGTCAAAGGTCTCCTCGTCTATGTCCCCCGCGAGGAGCTGCCTTTCGAGTTCGGCGAGTGCGCGATGCACGGGAGCCGGGTCGTAGTACTCGTCCTCCGCCGCCTCGATGACCCGGTCCATCACCCAGGCGACGCCCCGCACGGGTGCCAGGGGAAGGGTGACGAGCTGTGTGAGCAGACCCATGGAATTCGGTCCTTTCAGACGAAGCTGTACGGGGGCAGGGCGTCGCTGAGCCGGAAGTCGAAGTCGTCGCCCATCTGACCCGCGACGCTCAACTCCGTGGTGAGGAAGGACTCGTCCTGGTCGTGGTGCACCAGGAACGAGACACTCAGGAAGTCGTTGCCGGTCGGCTGGGACGACTCGTGGAGCCGGGCGAAGGGACGGAGCGCTTCGACCACACCCGTGGCCAGGGCCTCCTGCCGCGCCTGTACCTCATGGGCGACCAGCTCGCCGAGTGCCACGGAGGCGTCGGGGGCCGCCCGACCGCTCCGGATCTCATCGTTCAGTCGCCGGGCGTCTTCGTTCTCCTCGAGGATCTGCCGGAGCAGGGCCTCCTCGTTCTGCGCTGCCTTCAGGTGGTACTCGACGCAGCCGTCCAGCGCGCCGAGCCGGTCCACGTACGCATCGGCGCTCTCTTCCAGCACGAGTCGTACGGCTTCGTCGTCGGCCGCCAGCAGACCGAACCTCAGCGGCAGCACGGTGCCGTCCGACAGGAGGCGCTGCTGTACCTCTTGGTGCGCTCCGAGATCTCGGCGCTTGGCGCGCAGATCCTCCGGGGCGTCACTCACCACTGCGGTCAGCTGCCCGGCGCTCACTGTACGTAGCTGCGCACCGCCCTCGCCGACCCCGCTGAGCCCATCGAGCCGCAGGGGATGCTGCTTGCCGACGATGGAGTAGATGTATACGGCCATGCCTGCCACTTACCTCTCGCGGGTCGAGTCCCGCACACGCCGGGACGAGGTCCGCCGGGTCGCCCTGCGCCGCCTCACGGGTTCTTCTTCCCTCTCCTCGTCTCCTTCGTCCACCCCTTCTTCGTCCTCTGCCTCGTCATCCTCAGCATCGCGGTCGCCCTCATCCTCGTCGTCACGGCCGGTGATGCCCTTGAGGGTGTCCGTGACCGCCTCGGCCGCACCGGAGAGAGCGCCCTTGGACTTGCCCTTGGCTCCGCTCTCGACCGTGTCTCCGACGATGTCCGTCAGCTGCGCCGGCTGCCTGCTGCCCGACTCCAGATCAAGCCGGTTGCACGCTTCGGCGAAGCGCAGGTAGGTGTCGACGCTGGCCACGACGATGCGTGCGTCGATCTTCAGTATCTCGATCCCCACCAAGGACACACGGACGAAGACGTCGATGACGAGTCCGCGATCGAGGATGAGCTCCAGGACGTCGTACAGGCTGCTTGAGCCACCGCCCCTGGAGACACTCCCACCGCCTTGCGGCACCACAGTCATGGCGCCTCCCTTCACCGGTCGGGCCGCTGTCAGCCGCGCCGGTCGATCTGCCCGCGGGTGTAACGCCGCGTCCTCTCGTACGCCACCAGATCGCCCTCCTTGTCGAGCGTCACCCGGTAGCTGGCCATCACGCTGGTGGTTTCGGGAATGCGCTCCAGCTCCAGCACCTCCACATCGGCCTCCCAGCCGTCGTCCGTCGGTTTGAGCGCCGAGACCGACTCCGGGGAGCGCCCGAGCAATTCCGTCAGCTGCTCGGCTGCGGAACGCATCGCCCAAGCCGCCTTCTCCCTGCCGGATCGCTCCCGGGACTGCCCCGAGTGCTCGCCGCCCCTGCTGCGGCTGCCGCCGGTCCGGCGCCGGGCTGGTTCTGCTGCGGCCATGATCTCTCCGGTGGTCGGAAGCGGGCGCCACGTTCCTCTCCAACATACAATCTCATCATATAGGGACATATCCCTATATCGATCTGGGCAGTTTCCCCATGTCCGGCCCGGATGAGCAGGCGCGTGCGGTCGGAGCACGGACCGCCGCGCCAGGCGCCGGCGATGCGCGCCCATCACGGGCTGTCTTCTCTCAATCGCCTGCCGGGCAAGGGCCCTTGTTTATTCGGATCGGCGGTCCTGCCCTTCCGAAGGGATCGTTCATGAATGACACGACCAAGATCGCCCTTGCGGCGGCCGTCGCGGGTGGCTACCTGCTTGGGCGGGCCAAGAAGGGGCGGCTTGCCTTTGCCATGGCGACCTATCTGGCGGGCCGTCGCTTCGGGCTCGATCCGCAGCAGCTGGCCACGGAAGGTCTCAAGAGGCTCGGGGAAATACCCCAGGTCGCAGAGCTGAATGAGCAGATACGGGGCGAATTGCTCGACGCCGGCCGCAAGGCTCTCACTGCCACGGCCGACCGCCGACTCGGCGATCTGGCGCAGTCCCTGCACGAACGCACACTCCGCATCGGCGAAGAGCCCGAGGACGAAGACGAAGAGGAATACGAGGAGGAAGAGCCGGAGGAGGAATACGAAGAAGACGAGCAAGAGGAAGGGGTGGAGCCGGAAAGCGAGTTGGAAGAGGAGGGGGACGAGGAGGAGGGGGACGAGGAGGAGGGGGACGAGGAGGAGGAGGGCGAAGAGGACGAGGCAGCCGAGGAGCCGCCGTCACGACGCCGCCGGGAGCGTCCTGCTTCCCGGAAGGCTCCGGCCAGGAAGGCCGCCCCCGCCAAGAGGGCTCCCGCCAAGAAGGCGCCCGCCAAGAGGACCGCCCCGGCGAAGAAGGCGGCCGCGGGCAGGTCGGCCGCGAAGAAGGCGGCCGCGAGCAGACCGAGCGCGAAGAAGGCGCCCACCAAGAAGACCGCCCCGGCCAAGAAGGCGGCCGCGGGCAGGCCGGCCGCGAAGAAGGCGCCCGCGAAGAAGGCGGCCGCGGGCAGGTCGGCCGCGAAGAAGGCGCCCGCCAAGAGGACCGCCCCGGCCAAGAAGGCGGCCCCCGCCAGGAAGTCGAGTGCGAAGAAGACGGCGGCGAAGAAGACGGCCGCGAAGAAGACCACGGCACGGCGGCGGAGGTAGGTCATGGCCGGGAAAGTTCGTGGCTCCGACCGCGGCGAGGCCTCGGGGCTCGACCAGTTGCGCGATGAGCTCATCGACTACCTGGGTGCCCAGGTGGAGAATCTGGCGGACAAGGCGGGTGACAAGCTGGCGGACGTCACCGACCAGCTCCTCGACTCCGCCGAGAGCGGAGGACCGCTTCCCGTCGGCCTTCGCATACTTCAGGGCGACTCCCCATTGAAGGCCTTCGTCGGCGAGAAGGCGAAGGGGCTCAAGGACAACGTACTGGGCAAGGCCAAGGACCTGTTCGGCGGCGGGCGGGGCGGCAAGTCCGGCTCCACCAAGGTGACCAACATCATCGAGGTGCTCGACGTCGGCCTGCCGAGACGTACGACCTACGACCACTGGACCCAGTACGAGGAGTTCAGCAGTTTCACCAAGGGTGTGCGAAGTGTGTCGCAGTCGGACGACACGACCAGTGACTGGAAAGTGAAGGTGGGACCGTCAACCCGGGGCTGGAAGGCCACCGTTCAGGAGCAGATCCCGGATGAGCGGATCGTCTGGACCTCCGAGGGCGCCAAGGGGAGCACACGCGGTTGCGTCAGTTTCCACGAGGTCACTCCGGATCTCACCCGCATCGTGCTGGTCGTCGAGTACTACCCGTCGGGCTTCTTCGAGAAGACCGGCAATCTCTGGCGTGCCCAGGGCCGGCGTATGCGACTGGACTTCAAGAACTTCCAGCGCTACGTCAGCCTGACCGATGAGGAAGCGGAAGGATGGCGCGGCGAGATCCGGGACGGCGAGGTGGTGCGCAGCCACGAGGAGGCGCTGGAGGAGGAGGACGAGGCGCAGGACGCGGAAGGCGCAGACGACGAGGAGTACGACGACTACGAGGACGAGGAAAACGGCGGGGACGAGGAGGAGGACGCGTACGAGGAGGAGAGCGAGGACGGCTACGACGAGGATGAGGAGTGAGGCGTCGCCTCAGCTCAACACACCCGCTGACTCGGCGTGGAGTTCGTCCACGATCTCCATCTGTCGCCTCGCCCGGTCCTTGAGTTCGATGATCCGGCCGTAGTCGATGCGGGGTCGTTCTTCCGCCACCGCGGCCAGGGACTGCCACAGCTCGTACTTGCCCTGGATGCCGATGCGCAGGGTCTCCAGTTCGACGAGCGAGCTGAGCCCGGCGCGGCGGTGGAGGCGGCCGTTGGGCTTGAGCCGTGCGATCTTCTCGACGGCCCACCCCGCGCACACCTTGTAGCGGCGCGGCCCGATCCCGAGTGACCGCATCAGTGCCACGAGTGATGCGCGGTCCTCGGCGATGTCGTCGGCGATTCGCTCCATGTCGGCGGCACGCGGCGACGAGCGGTGGGCCCGCGCGATCCGCCGGGACAGCTCGACCCCTGTTGTCGCACCCGCCAGATGATCGTTGAGGTAGATGGTGAGAGCATCGTCATGCCGGGGATCTGCGTTCATGCTTCCTGTCTACGACAGTGGCCCCCGGTTCGCGACTCGCGGCGCCCCCGCGGACCGGATCCGCCCCACGGGAGGAAACGCACACCATGACGCCCGAAGAAGTGGCCCCGGCCACCGTGGGAGAACGCTTCTGGCAGGAACGCCGGATCTGCTACCTGACCACACCCCGCCCGGATGGCACCCCGCACCTCGTGCCCGTGGGGGTCACCTACGACCCGCGCACCCGGATCGCACGGGTCATCACCAGCGCGGGCAGCAAGAAGGTCCGCAATCTGCGTGCCGCGGGGCCCGGCACCCCGGTGGCCGTCAGTCAGGCGGAAGGGCGGCTGTGGTGCACGCTCGAAGGCACCGCCGTCGTCAGGGAAGATCCTGAGTCCGTGGCGGATGCCGAACGGCGCTATGCCGAGCGGTACAAGCCGCCCAGGCCCAATCCGGAGCGTGTGGTCATCGAGATCACTGTCACTCGCGCCATGGGTACCGCGAAGCCTGCCGGCTGGTGAGCCGTCCGGCCGCCGGGGAAACGTTCACGCTCTGTTCCCGGCTCGCGGCTTCCAGCGCCCCAGTGCGCTGCGACCGCAACTGCGCAGCTGCGACGGACACATACGGGCACGCTGGCCACCGGTGGTGATGAGCGCATTCACCGACGACATGGGGTCGGTGCCCATGGACTTCGCCACCAGCACGCCCACCACCAGGGGGAGCAGCGCCGTGGCGAGGGCCATGCCCGTGATGGTGACGTGCTGGACGCGGAGAGTGCGCGGGGCCTCGGGATTCATGACTCCCATTCCAGCCCCGCGCCCGGCGGCACGGATCGGGTGACGTACTCAGTGCCGGCGCCCTCGGGTACTCAGATGTCCGCGCGCTCAGGCGTCAGCCGAGTTCGAGGACCAGTTTCCCCACGTTGTCTCCGCGGAAGAGCATCTGGAACGCCTCGGGGAAGTCGTTCACGTTGCCCTTGACCACGTGTTCCTTGACCTTGATCCGGCCATCGCCGATCCAGCCGGCGATCTCCTGCGCGGCCTCGGCATAGCGCTTGGCGTAGTCGAAGACCACGAAGCCCTCCATGCGGGCGCGGCGCACCAGCAGGGACAGGTAGTTGGAGGGGCCGCTGACCGGTGTCGTGTTGTTGTACTGGCTGATCGCGCCGCAGATCACCACGCGTGCGTGCATCGCGAGGCGCGTGAGCGCGGCATCCAGGATGTCGCCGCCGACGTTGTCGAAGTAGACGTCGATGCCGTCCGGGGTCAGCTCGCGCAGGCGCTGCTTGATGTCACCCTCGCGGTAGTCGATGGCGGCGTCGAAGCCCAGTTCGTCGGTGAGGAGTGCGCACTTCTCGGGGCCGCCCGCGATACCGACCACCCGGCAGCCCTTGATCTTGGCGATCTGTCCCACGATGGAGCCGACGGCGCCCGCAGCCCCCGACACCACCACCGTCTCGCCGTCCTTCAGGGCGCCGACGTCCAGCAGGCCGAAGTAGGCGGTCATGCCCGGCATGCCGAGGGCGCCGAGGTAGGTGGACGGTGGGGCGAGTGAGGTGTCGATCTTCATCGCGCCCTTGCCGTCGGAGACGGCGTACTCCTGGACGCCGAAGGTGCCGAGGACCTGGTCACCGGGCTGGAACCCGGGGTGGTTGGAGGCGGTGACCTCGATGACCGATCCGGCGCGCATCACCTCGCCGATTCCCACGGGCGGCAGATACGAGGGGCGGTCGTCGAGCCAGCCGCGCATGGCCGGGTCCAGCGAGACGACCCGTGTACGGCCGGCGAACTGACCGGGTCCCGGCTCCTCCACGGGTGCCGTGTGGTGTTCCCAGTCCTCGGCGCGCACCATGCCGGAGGGGCGCGCTGCCAGGCGGATCTGGCGGTTGGTCGCAGTCATCGGGCCTCCTGTCGCTCACTGACGACTCAGACCATACCGACCAGTAGGTATGAACGCGAGCCCGACAGGCGCCCTCTCTTCCTATGACATGCGCCACCCGTGCCCCACGAGGGCGGCGAGCTCTCGTGGGGCAGGGGGCCGGGCCTCAGCCGATCTCGATGAGCAGATCGCCCGCTTCGACCTGCTGGATCCTTCCGATGGCCAGGCGCGTGACCATGCCGGCACACTGGGCGGTGATGGACGCCTCCATCTTCATCGCCTCGATCGTGGCCACCGTCTGCCCGGCCGAGACCGTCGCACCCTCCTCGACCTGGAGCGTCACGACACCCGCGAACGGTGCGGGGACATGCCGGTCGTTGCCGCGCTCGGCCTTCTCCGCCGCCTTGACCTCGGTGGCGACGGACTCGTCCCGTACCGACACCGGACGCAGCTGGCCGTTGAGCGTGGCCAGTACCGTGCGGATGCCGCGTTCGTCGGCCTCGGAGATCGCCTCCAGCTGGATCAGCAGGGTGACACCGGCGCCCAGGGTGACCGTGTGCTCGACGTCCGGTTCCAGTCCGTAGAAGAAGTCCTGCGTGGGCAGCACGGAGGTGTCGCCGTACGCCTCGCGGTGGGCCTCGAACTCCTTGGTGGGACCGGGGAACAGCAGCCGGTTCAGCGTCGCCCGGCGCTCCTGGTCCAGCCCCTGGCGGTCCTCGTCGGACAGCGTGGGGGCCGTGGCCTCCCCGGGGCGGCCCTTCAGCGCCCGGGTACGGAACGGCTCGGGCCAGCCGCCGGGCGGGTCGCCCAGCTCACCGCGCAGGAACCCGATCACCGAATCCGGTACGTCGAACTTGCCGGGGTCGGACTCGAAGTCGGCCGCGTCGACTCCCGCTCCCACCAGGTGCAGGGCCAGGTCGCCCACCACCTTCGACGAGGGGGTCACCTTGACCAGCCGGCCCAGCATCCGGTCGGCGGCCGCGTAGCAGTCCTCGATCAGCTCGAACCGGTCGCCGAGGCCCAGCGCGATCGCCTGCTGGCGCAGGTTCGACAACTGTCCACCGGGGATCTCGTGGTGGTAGACCCGGCCGGTCGGCGAGGCCAGCCCGGATTCGAAGGGGGCGTAGACCTTGCGCATCGCCTCCCAGTACGGCTCCAGCGCGCCGACCGCGTCGAGCGAGAGCCCGGTGGCGCGCTCGGTGTGGTCGGTGGCCGCGACGAGCGCCGACAGGGACGGCTGGCTGGTGGTGCCCGCCATCGAGGCCACGGCTGCGTCGACGGCGTCGACACCGGCGTCGATCGCGGCGATCAGCGTGGCGAGCTGGCCGCCGGCCGTGTCGTGGGTGTGCAGGTGCACCGGCAGGTCGAAACGCTCACGCAGTGCGGTCACCAGGGTGCGGGCGGCGGGCGGGCGGAGCAGTCCGGCCATGTCCTTGATGGCCAGTACGTGTGCCCCGGCGTCGACGATCTCTTCGGCGAGGCGCAGGTAGTAGTCGAGGGTGTAGAGCTGTTCGGCCGGGTCGGACAGGTCACCGGTGTAACACAACGCCACCTCGGCCAGCGCGGTGCCGGTGGACCGTACGGCATCGATCGCGGGACGCATCTGCGCGACGTCGTTGAGCGCGTCGAAGATCCTGAAGATGTCCATACCGGTCGCCGCCGCCTCGGCGACGAAGGCATCGGTCACCTCGACGGGGTACGGCGTGTAGCCGACGGTGTTGCGCCCGCGCAGCAGCATCTGCGTACAGATGTTGGGCGCCGCTTCCCGAAGCGCCGCGAGCCGCTCCCACGGGTCCTCGGCGAGGAAGCGCAGGGCCACGTCGTACGTGGCGCCGCCCCAGCACTCCAGGCTCAGCAGCTCCGGGGCCGTACGGGCGACATAGGGGGCGACGGCCACCAGATCGCGCGTCCGCACCCGGGTGGCCAGCAGCGACTGGTGGGCGTCGCGGAAGGTCGTGTCGGTCACCGCGACGGCCCGTTGTGCGCGCAGCTCCGCCGCGAACGCCTCGGGACCGAGGGCCGCGAGACGCTGCCGGGAGCCCGCGGGAGGCTCGCTGCCCAGGGCGACCGGAGGGAGTTTGAGGGCCGGGTCGATGACCTGGGGACGCGGGCCGTGGGGCCGGTTGACGGTGGTCTCCGCGAGATAGCTGAGCATCCGGCTGCCGCGGTCGGCCGACGGGCGCGCCTTCAGCAGCTCCGGGTGGTCGGCGATGAAGCTCGTCGTGACACGGCCCTCACGGAAGACGGGGTGGTCGAGCACGGCGCCGAGGAACGGCAGGTTGGTGGCGACTCCGCGAATGCGGAACTCGGCGATCGCCCGCCGTGCGCGGCGGGCGGCGTTGGTGAAGTCATGACCGTGACAGGTCAGTTTGACCAGCATCGAGTCGAAATGCGCGGACACCTCGGCGCCGGTGTGGACGGTGCCACCGTCGAGCCGCACTCCGGGGCCGCCCGGGGAGCGGTACGCGGAGATGGTGCCGGTGTCGGGGCGGAAGCCGTTGGCGGGGTCCTCGGTGGTGATGCGGCACTGGAGGGCCGTGCCGTTGAGCACGATGTCCTCCTGCGTCAGCCGCAGCTCGGGCAGCGTCTTGCCGGCCGCGATCCGCAGCTGCCCGATGACCAGGTCCCGCCCGGTGACCTGCTCGGTGACCGTGTGCTCCACCTGGATACGCGGGTTCATCTCGATGAACACATGGTTGCCGCGCTCGTCCACGAGGAACTCGACGGTGCCCGCGTTGACGTATCCGATGTGCCGTGCGAACGCTACGGCGTCGGCGCAGATACGGTCACGCAGCTCGGGGTCGAGGTTCGGCGCGGGCGCGATCTCCACGACCTTCTGGTGGCGCCGCTGCACCGAGCAGTCCCGCTCGTACAGGTGGACGACGTTGCCCTGGGCGTCGGCGAGGATCTGCACCTCGATATGGCGGGGGTTGACGACCGCCTGCTCCAGGAAGACGGTGGCGTCCCCGAAGGCCGACTCCGCCTCGCGCATCGCCGCGTCGATCGACTCCCGCAGCTCTTCGGGCGCGGAGACATGCCGCATTCCCCGCCCGCCGCCGCCCGCGACCGCCTTGACGAACACCGGGAACCCGATGGACTGGGCTGCGTCGAGCAGCTGGTCCACGTCCGTGGACGGATCCGAGGACTTCAGCACCGGCACCCCCGCCTCGCGGGCGGCGGCCACGGCACGGGCCTTGTTGCCCGTCAGGTGCAGGACGGAGGCCGGGGGCCCGACGAAGGTGATCCCCGCGTCGGCGCAGGCGGCGGCGAGGTCGGGATTCTCGGACAGGAAGCCGTACCCGGGATAGACGGCGTCCGCACCGGCCTTGCGCGCGGCTTTGATCACTTCGTCGACCGAGAGATAGGCCCGGACCGGGTGACCCTTTTCACCGATCTGGTAGGCCTCGTCCGCCTTGGCCCGGTGGAGCGAGTTGCGGTCCTCGTAAGGGAACACGGCCACCGTGGAGATACCGAGCTCGAACGCCGCGCGGAAGGCGCGGATCGCGATCTCGCCCCGGTTGGCGACCAATACCTTGCGGAACATCGAAGTCCCCTGTCGTGTTGCGGGCGCGCGGCCTCAAGGTGAAGGTGACGATGCCGACCCGACTGCCGGGATCGGCATTCGCTGTTCCCGTGGACGCTACCGATCACCGGCGCCCGCGTCGATCTCCTACCGGGGGGAGCTACGTCACGCGTGTTACGTCCGCTCCCTACAGCTTTGCCCCGATTCCGTCGTCGTGATGTCCCGTCAGGTACGGGCGTACCGGAATCGGCGAACCGCCGCTCCCGGTACGCTGCGGCGCCTACCCGGAACGGGTCGCCGCAACCGTCACCGGCAGCGAGCCGGGTGCGTCGTGGAACGTGTCGTCCGTCTCGCGCACCAGATAGTGGGGGCGCCGCTTGGACTCGTGGTAGATCCGTCCGACGTACTCTCCGACGACGCCGAGGGTGGCGAGCTGGATTCCGCTGAGTGCGACGATGACGGCGACCAACGTGGCGTAACCGGGCGTGTCGACTCCGTTGAGTACGGCGCTCACGGCGATCCACAGCGCGTAGGCGACGGCGGACAGGAACAGCGAGAGTCCGGCGTGGATCGCCAGCCGGAGCGGGCGGCTGTTGAAGGACAGCAGACCGTCGATGCCGTACTCGAGCAGGCGCCGGCCGCCCCATTTGGAACGCCCACCGGCCCTGGGGGCGTTTTGGTAGGTGAAGCTGACCGTGTCGAACCCGATCCAGCAGAAGAGCCCCTTCGAGAAGCGGTTGTTCTCCGGAAGCAGCAGCAGTGCGTCGACCGCGCGGCGCGACAGCAGGCGGAAATCACCTGCGCCGTCGACGAGCGCGACATCCATGAAGTGGTGCACCAGCCGGTAGTAGGTGCGGCTGGCAGCGGTGCGCAGTGCCCCTTCGCCCGTGCGGTCGCGTTGGGCGATCACCTGGTCGTAGCCATGCCGGTGCAGTTCCAGCATGCGAGGGAGCAGTCCGGGCGGATGCTGGAGATCGGCGTCCATCAGGATCACCGCGGCCCCCAGGGACATGCGCATCCCCGCGAACATCGCGGCCTCCTTGCCGAAGTTCCGGCTGAACGAGGTGTAGCGCACCTGCGGTGCGCAAGCGGCGAGCCGACGCAGCTTTTCCAGGGTCCCGTCGCTGCTGCCGTCGTCGACGTAACAGATCTCGTAGCGCTCGGTGGTCTGCTCCAGCACGGCGGTCAGGGCGCTGTGGAAGGTGTCGATGACCTCGCTCTCGTTGAAGCACGGCACGATGACGGAAATCCGGGTGTCTGACACATGCTCAGTGAACATCCGGGGCCGCCGGGAACGGACGGGCGTTTCCCTGAGCGGCTCCAGCTTCACGCGGATGGCCTACGCACCGGTCCGGACACGGGTGTACCCGGCCCCCAGGAGGCGGGGCCGGGTACACCTCGTGGAGAGCAACCTGTCGGCAGAACCCCGGGAGCGATCAGCCACTCGAGCTGGACGCGGGCGTGCCCGAGAGCAGGCCGTCGGCCGGGGCGCCTTGCAGGCTGCGGCACTTCAGGAGCGGCGCAGCAGCACGAAACCGAAGTGGTTGGTCACCGTGGAGTAGCCCCGGGCCCGAGCCGCGTCCAGCGCGTCCCGTTCCTGGAAGAACGACAGCGGCCAGCGGCGGTTCTGCTCCACGAGGGTGTCCACCAGGATCCACTGCGGGTTGGGGCGGCTGTCGCCCCAGCCGAAGAGGCTCACCCTTGTGCGGTCGGCGAGTTGGGGGACCAGGAAGGTGGACGCCTGCACCGTGGCACCGTCGGGGATCAGGCGCATCACGTCACGTGCCGCGCCGATGCGCGGATCACTCTGCCAGGTGGCCGGCTGGACCAGCTTCCAGAGCGGGAACTGCGGGAGGAGGAGCAACGCCACCGCCGCGGCCCCTGCCAGATAGCGCCGCAGACTCCCCATTCCCGGACGGCGCCGGACGAGCGCGTCGATGAACGCCGCGAAGACGATGGTCATCACGACCAGGGAGTAGTGGTAGCTGACTCCCCAGTTCGCCATGTAATAGGAGACGAACCGCCAGGCGAAAGTGGGCACCGCGACCAGGATCAGCGGTGACCGAAGCGCCAGGAACAGCGTCGGCGCGAGTGAGAGCAGAAGGGTCGACGCCTTTTCCATGGGGGTGATGACGCCGATGGTGCCGCGGAACAGAAGGGAGCCCAAGCCGCTGCCCTCGGCAGTGGCGCTCTCAAGACCCGACCAGTGGCCGTAGCCGCCTGTGGGGCTGAACGCGGGAAGGATCACGAGCACCGTCAGGACAGAGGCAACCAGGCCGATACCCGCCGTGATGAGACCGATCCGGCGCTCGCCGCGCCGCGCGATGAGCAGGCCGATGATGCAGACCGCAAGCCCCAGATCCTCCTTGACCAGCAGCAACGGCATGGCCCACCACGCCGCGGCGCGCAGTCGCTCCTGACCGAGCGCTGCCAGCGAACAGGCCAGGAAGGGTGCGGCGAACGCCACTTCGTGAAAGTCGAAGCCCACCGCGCTCGCGACGCCCCAGGACAGCCCATAGGCGGCTCCGATGACCAGGGCAGCGGTCAGCCCCAGCGTCCGGCGCACCCACACGGCCAGCGGGATGACGCTCACGGCCACGAGTGCCGCCTGCACCACCAGCAGCGTCTTGACCGTGGGCCACAGCCAGTAGAGGGGAGCGATGGTGGCGAGAATGGGTGAGAAGTGGTCGCCCAGGACCGGGAAGTCCGGACCCTTGACCTCCGACACGGGGAGTCTGCCGTGCGCGTAGGAGCGGACGACCTGCTCGAAGATCGCCAGATCGAAGCTGTTCGACATCATCCGCTCGTGGATGCGCAGAGACAGCAACATGTACATGAAAAACAGAACGCCCGCCAGGCTCCAGATCTGCCAGCCGGCGCCACGCTCCTCGCCTCGGGAGGTGCCCGCCGCAGGCTTCCGCTTGGGAAGGACTGCCGGCATCCGTGGCCGAAGGGTGCCGTGGGACAGCGCGTTCATGACCAAGCCTGCTCTCTGGTGGGTGGGGCGGACCGAGTCCGCGGCCCGGCGAACCGGGCCGCGGGAGCGGACGGGGAACGTCAGCCGGATACCGGCTGGGGCTTGCGGGACGCCTGGGGCTCCGGCTGCTTCTCGGCCTGTACTTCGGCCTGCTGCGCCGGCTGCTTTCCGGGCCGGTGCTCGGCGTATTTCTCGACCGCGAACGCCTTGTTCTTCACGACCTGTTCGCGAATGTGCTCGGGGAGGTCGGGCAGGGACAGCAGTGCGTCGCAGGCAGCGACGGACTGGTCGTAGGCCCCGACCCAGTAGGCGTTGATCGAGTACTCGAAGACGAGTCCCCACCGGTACACCCAGGGCTGGGTGAACAGGATGTCCTCCGAGGGCATGGCCCTGCCGACGGCACTTCTCAACAACGCGAACGCCGTGTGGTAGCGCCTCATCTTCCGCAGGCGCGAGGCCAGTTCATAGCAGGCCTCGAGGCGCTGCGGGCGGGCCTCCCAGGCCTTGGTGAACGCCTCCACCGCGTACGGCCAATTGGAGTTGGCCGCCTCGAGGATGCCCACCTGGAGCAGGGAGAAGTACACCTCCTCCACCCATCCCCCCATGGCGGCCCGGCGTTCGTACAACTCGATGGCCTCGGTGTTCCGCCCCAGGTCCCGCATGGTCTGTGCCAGGTAGAACACCGTGCGTGAATTGTCCGGATCACGCTGGAGCTCCACGCTGAGCAGCCGTGCATCGCGCTCGAACTTGTCGTGCTTGGATCCGCCGTCACCATGGTCACGAATCACCAGGGCGTCGATGTTCTCCTGGCGCACGTCCTGGTCGCAGGTGAGGAACTCGTGGGTGACACCTTCGTACCGCCACGGCAGATCACCGCGGACCAGCCGCCGGATTCGGTACGACGTGTCGCAGTCATGACGCAGCATGTACGCGTCGGCGGTCAGCGGGGGAAGTTCACCGACGCACTGCAGTTCCAGGTCCGCGTCCAGCAGCAGCACGTAGTCGGCCTTGCCGCGGGCGTGCTGGATGTTCAGGGTGCGGTTGTGCCCGAAATTCACCCAGGGCTCTTCATGCAACTCCCCCGGAATTCCGTCGAGCACCGATCGGATCAGGTCCTGGGTCCCATCGGTGGAGCCGGTGTCGGAAATGACCCAGGTGTCGATGAGCCCTTTCACCGCGGACAGACAGCGCTCGATGACTTTCGACTCGTTCTTGACGATCATGCACAGGCAAATGGACGGCTTCATGATCTCCTCACGGGTGCCACTGCGGACTGCAGGCCCTTACTTGACGGTCACCGATTCGATTACCACGGGATCCTTGGGCTTGCCGTCAGGCGTCCCGCTCCGAGTGCCCTTCGCCCCGATCTCCTTCAGAACATCGAGCCCCCGGATCACCCTTCCGAACGGGGTCCACGACTCGGGCATCCGGACCTGGGGGTCGGCATAGCTGATGAAGAACTGGCTGCCATTGCGCCCGGGAACCACCTTGGACATCGCCACGGTGCCGGCTTTGTAGGTCGCCCCCATCAGGTTCTCGTCCTTGAAGTAGTAGCCGGGGTCGGCGGTACCTTCTCCGGCGGGATCCCCGCATTCCAGTACGAAAATCTGCCGGGTGGACACGCGATGGCAGGTGCTGCCGCTGTAATAGCCATTACGGGCGAGATGGACGAAGGAATTCGTGGCGCAGGGCGCGCTGCCGCCGAAGGACTCGAAGACGACGGCGCCCATGTTGGTGCCCAGCGTCACGGTGTACGGACGGCTGGCCGTCTTGGGGTCGGTGGGCGGCAGGGACACCCGGTGGGCGGGGTCGCTGAGCGTGTACGCGCATGACGCCGGCACCAGGGCAACGGGTCTGGCTTCGGCGTGTTCCTCGGTGAGTGCGACCGCGGTCCATGTCAGCACCGCGCACCCCAGGGTGACGGCGAGTACGGTCTTGCCACGCCGGATCACGTCCGGGGCGCCATGCGGCACGGCGTGACTTCCTTGCGGCTCTGCGGCGGATTCCGGCTCCGGCTGCCGTTCGCTCTCGGGCATCTGCGACATCTGCGCCTCGGTCTGTGGGGTGAAGGTAGACACAGACCTACACACGTCTTACCCCGAGCACCGCCAGCCATGACGCTATGTCACCCGATCCGACCCGACCGGGTGACATCTCTGTCTGCCGCTCGGGTAACCCCCCGCGATGAATCGTGGAGCGATCGACGCCACCTGTACGGCGGTTTCGCAGCCCCGGCAAGCGCGGTGAGCGATCCGACGGACGCGCAGTGGTGGGCCGCTCGCGGAGCTCGTGAGATGAGCCGCGATGGGCATGGCGCACCGCTTTCCTGCTGTCCGGGTGTTCCGGCTGCCGCGCCTGTGTGGACACCACCGTCGCGGTGCCGCCGTAGCAACCCGCGGTGCAGGGGTGCTCGAGCATGTCCTGTCCTTTGGGGTGGCCCTTTCGACGGCGGGTGCGGAGACGCCCTCGCGGACGGCGGCACTCGGCCGCCGTCCGCGAGGTGTTCTCAGGAGGTGGTCTGCTGGGTCAGGTCGTAGAGGGTCGTGTCGCCCACCGTGACCTTCTTGAAGTTCGCCTGCACCCAGGTGCTGATCTGGCTGCCGGCGCTGTCACCGCTGCCGCCGCCCGGGCCCTGGGAGCCTCCGACGATGAAGTAGTGGATCGCTCCCTCGTCCACCAGCGACTTGAAGCCGACCAGCGTCGGGGACGGGTCGTTTCCGTTGAATCCGCCGATCGCCATCACCGGCTTCTCGGTGGCGATCTGGTAGGAGCCCGTCGCATGTGAGCTGAGTCCAGCCGCGACCCAGGTGTACTTGCTCGCGTCCTTCAGCAGCAGTTCCTTGACCTCGCTGCTGACGGACTGGCTCTCGCCGCCGGGCCCGCCCATGCCGCCACCGGGCCTCCCCTGGCCCTGGCCCTGATTCTGTCCCTGTCCCTGGTTCTGGCCTTGTCCCCTACCGGACGGCGGCTGCATGCCCGACGGAGGCTCGATACCGGCCGGCGGCTGGCCCATGCCGCCGGGAGGCTGCTGCCCCGTACCGCCATAGCCAGGCACACCCTGCCCCTGTCCCACGCTCTGCCCCATACCCTGGTTCTGCTCTTGGCCCACGCCGGACGGGGGCTGGCCCATGCCGCCGCCGCGCCCGCCGCCGAACATGCGGGACGAAGCGGGTCCGGCCGTGGGCATTCCGCCCGTGTGCACGGAGTTGAGCGTGGTCAGGGTGTAGGCGAACGGACCCGCCAGCGATGCGGCGACAGCGAGACCCGCGACACCGAGCACCGCGCGCCGCCCCAGCTTGCCGGTGAACAGAAGCCCCACGGCCGCGGCGATACCTGCGACGAGCACCAGCCACTTCAGCGGCCCGTAGTCACTGGTGCGGCCGAGGAGGACGTGTCCCCACACCGCCGTCACGGCGACCGTGGTGCCGAGGACCGGCACGGCCCATTTGGTGCCGGGGCGCTCCCGCCACAGGATGGCCACGCCCATACCGATCAGGACGGCGAGGTAGGGGGCGAGGGCGACCGTGTAGTACTCGTGGAAGACACCCGAGGCGTAGCTGAAGACCACGGCGCTCGTGAGCAGCGCGCCGCCCCAGACCAGGAAGGCGGCGCGGGTCGCGTCCGCCCGTCCGGCCTTGCGGGTGAGGATCAGGCCCGCGCCCAGCAGGATCAGTGCGGCCGGCAGCAGCCAGGAGATCTGGCCGCCGAGGCCGTCGTTGAACAGCCTGTCGATTCCGGTTTCGCCCGTGTTGCCGAAACCGCCACCACCGGGACCGCCTCCGGTACCGCTGCCGGTGTTGCCGCTGACGCGGCTCAGGCCGTTGTAGCCGAAGGTCAGTTCCAGGAAGGAGTTGTCCGTCGAACCGCCGATGTAGGGGCGGGACGACTCGGGCCAGAGCTCGACCAGGGCGACCCACCAGCCGCCCGCGACGACCATCGCGAGCCCGGCGGCCAGCAGCTGCCACAGCCGCTTGAGCGGCTTGACCGGTGCGCAGACGGCGTAGACCAGCGCGAGCGGCGGCAGCACCAGGACCGCCTGGAGCTGCTTGGTCAGGAAGGCGAACCCGATCGCGACGCCCGCCCACACCAGCCACTTCGTGCGACCGCCTTCCAGTGCCCGCTGCACGAAGTACACGCTGAGCGCGAGCAGGAGTGCCAGGAGCGCGTCAGGGTTGTTGTAGCGGAACATGAGCGCGGCGACCGGCGTCAGCGCGAGGACCGCACCGGCAAGCAGCCCGGCCCCGGGCCCGGACTGGCGCCGTACCGCGGTGTACACCACGGCCACGGTCAGTACGCCCATGATCACCTCGGGGACGAGGATCGACCACGAGTTCAGTCCGAAGATCCACACCGACAGGTCCATCGGCCACAGCGAGGCCGGGGGTTTGTCGACCGTGATCGAGTTCGCGCCGTCGAGCGAGCCGAACAGGAACGCCTTCCCGCTCACGCTGCCCGCCTGGGCGGCCGCGGTGTAGTAGGAGTTCGCCCACCCGGAGGCGCTGAGGTTCCACAGGTACAGCAGTCCGGTGGCCAGCAGCAGCCCGATCAGGGCGGGACGCGCCCAGCGGGGGTCACCGGGCCTGCCCTGCCTCAGCCGGGTCAGGAGGGCGCCGCCCCGGGCGTGCCGGGCCGGGGTCACGACGGGGTCGTCATCCCGGTGCGGCGGTGGGCCGGTCTCGATGCGGTCGGAGGGTGCGGTGGTCATCGTGTGTTCCTTGCTGTGTGGCCGTCGGGGCGCGGTCGTGCGGTGGCGGTCCAGCTCGTCTCCGCGGCGTCGTCGGCGCGGCCGTGCTGTGCGTCGCCGTCGGGCGAGGCGGCGTCCGCGTAGTAGTGCGGCAGAGGGCGGTAGACGATCGGGGTTGTCTCGTCCAGGGGGTGGCGCGGTTCCCGGTCGTGGGAAACCGGCTCGGATGACGGTGCGGTCCGCGCATGGGCTCCTCGGCTGCCCTGGGCGAAGACCCAGGTGCGCAGCAGCAGGAACCGCACGAGGGTCGCGGCGAGGTTGGCGACGATCAGGACGGTGAGCTCGGCAGCGTGCGAGGTCTTGCCCCCCGCGGCGTCGAGTGCCGCGAGCGAGCCGCTGGTCAGCAACAGGCCGACCGCGAAGACCAGCAGGCCCTGGGCCTGGTGCCGCAGCGCATGCTCACGTCCGCGTACACCGAAGGTCAGCCGACGATTGGCCGCCGTGTTGGCGACAGCCGACACCAGCAGGGCGAGTGCGTTGGCGGCCTGGGCGCCCATGCCGAGCCGGAAGAGGGAGTACAGCACCAGGTAGAAGGCGGTGGACAGGGCGCCGACCATGCAGAAGCCGACGAGCTGGCGGGCGAGCCCCGTCGGGACGCCGGGCAGTTCCGTGTCCCGGGGGTCGTCGCCGAACGGGCGGCGCAGCCGGTGCAGCGCGATCTTGCCGGTGGCGAGTGCCTTGCCGACCCGCCAGACGCCCTTGAGGTCCTCGGTCGCGGTCCTGACGATGTTCACGCTCGAGTTCGGGTCGTCGATCCAGTCGACCGGGACCTCGTGGATCCGCAGCCCGGCGCGCTCGGCGACCACGAGCATCTCGGTGTCGAAGAACCAGTTGGTGTCCTGGACCAGGGGCAGCAGCACCTGTGCCACCTCGCGACGGATCGCCTTGAATCCGCACTGCGCGTCGGAGAAGCGGGCGCTGAGCGAACGGCGCAGGATCTGGTTGTAGGCCCGGGAGATGAACTCCCGCTTCGGGCCGCGCACGACCCGGGAGCCACCGGCCAGCCGGGTGCCGACCGCGAGGTCGGAGTGGCCGGAGATCAGCGGTGCGACCAGCGGGAACAGCGCGTTGAGGTCCGTCGAGAGGTCGACGTCCATGTAGGCCAGGACCGGCGCGTCGGAGGCTCCCCAGACGGTGCGCAGGGCACGTCCGCGACCCTTTAGCTCCAGACGGAACAGGCTCACCTCGGCGACCTCGCGCGCCAGCCGGGCGGCGATCTCCGGGGTGCGGTCGGTGGAGGCGTTGTCCGCGACGGTGATACGGAAGTCGTAGGGGAAGGTGCGCACCAGGTGCTCGTGCAGTCGGCGCACGCACCCTTCGATGTCCTTCTCCTCGTTGTGGACCGGTATCACCACGTCGAGAACGGGTGGTCCGGGCGTCGCTACGGGGATGTGCTCCCGCGCGGGGAGAATTCCCATCCAGGAGTCCGTGTGCATGGTTCCGACCCTCCAGTAGTGCCCTGTCACATCGGTGTGGTGAAGCTGTGCGGCGCCTGTGAGTCCCGTTGGCGCCCTGATCCCGGTCTTGCGGGCCAGGGGCTGGCGGGCCGGTCCGTCACGCCGTCACGGCCCCGCGGCCTGCTCGTACGAAGTCCGTCAGCCAGCGCCGGAAGTCGGGCCCCAGGTCGGGGCGCTCGCAGGCGAGCTCGACGATCGTGCGGAGGTAGGAGGCGCGGTCGCCTGTGTCGAAACGGCGGCCGGAGAAGATCACGCCGTGCACGGGGTGGTCGCCCGAGATCGCCAGCTCCCTGAGTGCGTCAGTCAGCTGGATCTCACCGCCGTGACCGGGTTCGGCCGTCTCCAGCAGGTCGAATACGGCCGGGTCAAGGACGTAGCGGCCGATCACCGCGTAGGTGCTGGGGGCTGCCCCATGGGCCGGCTTCTCGACGAGGTCGAGCACCCGTACGAGCGGATCACCGGCACCCTCCGCGTGGTCCGGACCATCCGCGTGGCCGGCCTCGTCGGCCGGCTCGACGGCCGCGCATCCGTAGAGGTGGGTCTGGTCGGGCGCCACCTCCATCAGGGCAACGACGCTGCCGCCATGGCGTGCTCGCACCCGCAGCATCTGCTCGAGCAGCCCCTCGCCGGGGCCGATGAGGTCGTCTCCCAGGAGTACGGCGAAGGGCTCGTTGCCGACGTGGCTGCGCGCGCACAGGACGGCATGGCCGAGGCCGAGCGGTTCGCCCTGGCGCACGTGGTGCATATGAGCCAGTCGGTTCACTCGGCGCACAGCGTCCAGGCGGGCGGTGTCGCCCTTGGCGGTGAGCGCGTGCTCCAGCTCCGTGTTGCTGTCGAAGTGGTCCTCCACCGCCCGCTTGTTACGCCCCGTGATCATGAGGACGTCCTCGAGCCCGGCGGCCGCCGCTTCTTCGACGACGTACTGGATCGCCGGCTTGTCGACGACCGGCAGCATCTCCTTGGGAGTCGCCTTCGTCGCCGGCAGGAACCGCGTGCCCAGTCCGGCCACAGGGATCACCGCCTTGGTCACCGTGGCGGTCGCCTCGGGCGCGGTCGCGGCGGAGAGGGCGGTGGAGGTGGTTGCGTTCATGGACGCCACATTCACCCGCGAGGTTAGGCGCGACCTGTGGGGCACCTGGGGTGGACCCATGTGTTCGCGCCGGTGCCGGTCACCGGGATCCGCCGCTGATCGGCACCTCACCTGGATGCCCGTCTGGGGTGGCTGGGGCCTGCCGCCTCACGGATGCTGACCGGGAAGCGGGCCCTCGGGTGACACACGGTCACATGCCCGCATTCCTCACCAGGAGACGCACCATGCGCCATGTCATACGTCTTGGTCTGAGCGCGGCCACCGGTCTGGCCACCGCTCTCTGCTGCGCTTCCGCGGCGGTGGCCACCACCCCGAGCCCTGACACCGGCTATCCCAAGCCGCCCCGCGACAAGACGGAGAACATCAAACTGACGGCGGTGCCGACCCAGCTCACCTTCATTGACGTGGATCCTCCGGGGAGCAGCCAGGGCGACCAGCTCGTCGCCACCGGCAACCTCCTCAAGTCCAGCAGCGAGGTGGGGCAGTTCGACGAGGTCTGCACGGTGACCCGTCCGGGATCCGACGGCCCGAACGCCTTCCAGTGCCAGGTCACCCTGACGCTGCCCGAGGGGCAGATCACCCTGCAGGGCGTGTTCACCGTGCCCGGCTCCGAAACGGGCGCCGTTGCCGGCCCTGTCGCCGACTCCGACCCCGCGCCCGGACGCATCACCCTGGCGGTCACGGGAGGCACCGGGCGCTACCGCACGGCCCAGGGCTATGTCGACGCCACCAACACGAGTGGGCCGGAGACCGAGCTCACGGTGCATCTCGTCCACTGACCGGCGACCGAACCGATCCGAAGCACCCGGGCGGCCGGCCCGGGTGCTTCGGCGCATGGGGCCGCCGGTCCGGAACACCGCTCGTCCGGGCGCGGCAGCCTGGGGTGCCCATCCGGCCACACGCCCGGCCCGGGCGATCTACGATCGCCTACGCTCCGGGGGCGTGCAGCCGCCCGCTCAAGGCGCGCCCGGCCTCGCCGTGCGAGGTCCGGCACCGCGATCGGAGTCCATCCCCGGAGTATCTGCGGCCAGTGCCGGTCATGCAGATCCCGGCATCGAAGTGAAGAGCCGCGAGCCGATTCACAGCTGACTCCTCACCAGCTCACAGCGGGCTCCTTGGCCGGTATTCACAGTGCCGGCGCATCCACGTCAGCCCTACATTCGCGTCACTCCACCCGGGCTCCGTTCGGCAGCACAAGGCAGGCACGAAATCCAGCGGTCACCACACACGGCGAAATCTGTCATGTACACGTCATCACGCCTGCGCTGGAGCAGATCACGCAGCGTGTTTCGTCCCGGCCGTACATCCCCTCACATCTGCGCCCCAAGGATTGGAAGACGTCATGGATGAGTCCCAACGCTCCGCGCCGGAGGCCAAGCCGGCCCCTGCCCCTCCCGGCGGCCACGACGGCGGGGCAGGTGCAGCACACCTCACAAGTCCCACCCGCCGTGGAGTGCTGCGGGGTGGCGCGCTCGCCGCCGCGGTGGCGGCGCTCGAGGTACTCAAGAACTCCTCGGTGGTACCGACCAGAATGACGTCCGCGGCAGCAGCCGCCCCTGCCGCGGCGGCGGCCGTCCTACCCGACATCCAGTTCGACATAGCGGACTACGTCGGCCCCGTCACCACGGTCGACGGCATCGAGGTCCAGATGGGCCCGGTCCACACGGTCTTCGCGACGGCACGGCTGCTGCGCCCGCCCACCCGCGGCGACCAGATCAGACTGAGCTCCGCGCTCTCGACCATCGAGCGCGCCTACGCCTTCTCCCCGTCGGGTGTGTTCACCTTCGTCGGCTACGGACTGCCGTACTTCGGCAAGATGCCCGGGGGGCTCCACGGACCGCTGGTTTCGGCGTACATGCCGCGCCTGAGATCCTCGACCAGACGCTACGTGCTGGAAGAGGCCGTAGCCGGCCCCACCGACGTCTCCCCGGCGAATCCGCGGATCACCAAGCGTCGGTTCAACGTGCCGGTGTCCATCGAGGGCAACGACCTGCTGTTCACCTTGCGCAGCGACAACGCCGCCAACATCCAGGACGTCCTGAGGTGGCTGGGCGGCAGCAACAGACTGGCCGGCCGGCCGCAGACCTCGCCGCTCCTCTCCGACCTGCTGACCTTCACCTCCAGCAGGGCGATGTTCACCCAGATCGGCCTGCCGAGGAAGGTGGCCGACGCCAACAGACTGGTCTACGCGTTCATGGTCAACCCGCGCTCGCCGATGTGGATGGGCTTCGCCGACCAGCAGACCTCCGGTACCAGCCCCGCCGGCGCCGTCACCTTCCAGTCGAGCTCGCTGACCACCGCCCGCCCCGGCGACTACTTCGGCAACGGTTCGGTCCAGCACCTCTCGCACGTCATCATGGACCTCCAGCAGTTCTACGACGTCGACGACAAGGGCGTCCCCGGGGACGACGCCATGTACACCGAGCGCGTCCAGTACATGTTCCGCTCCACCCCGCCGCCCTCGGAGGGCAACGCGGACCAGTACACCGACGGTGGCGGTCCCGCCTTCCTGGAGAACACCTTCCAGGGCACGGACGACGCGCTGCGCAGCGCCCAGGGCATCGGTACGCCGGAAGGCGAGCACCGGATCGGGCACCTGTCATGCCTCCAGCGCTCCTCCCGTACCGCCTCCGGGCAGCCCCTCCATGTGCGCATGGACGGACCGGGCTACGACGGCATGGACGTCCCGGACGGCTCCGCACAGCCGAAGCTCCAGTTCACCGTGTTCGTGCCGACCGCGGAGTTCTTCCGCGTCATGCGCAGCAACCAGGCGTCACTCGACCTGGCCGAGGAGAACGACGTGGAAGAGGACGAGAACGGTCTCGAGCGCTTCCTGACCGCCACCCGGCGGCAGAACTTCCTCACCCCGCCACGACTCCACCGCTCCTTCCCGCTGGTCGAGTTCATCTGACCGGCATACTGCGCGCGCTCCGGCCCTCCGCAGTGCCGCGAGCAGGCCGGGGTGCGCGTCAAGGCGATCAGGCCCGCAACGGGTGCTTCCCACTGGTCCGTTCAGGGGCATACGCGACGCGGCGACCCGTAACCTCCGGACAACGCACCGAAGTGCTGATAACAAGCCATACGTAAGTGAACAGACCGATATGCGAAGAACGCGGTCTGTTCGACAAGCACTGTGGAGGTTTTCGATGTTCCGTCTCGTCAAAAGCACGGTCGTGGCCCTGGCCGTCGGTGCGGCCACCATCGGCGGGGCCACGGCCGCGTCGGCCGACACCGGAGCGCAGGGAGTGGCCGCCGACTCCCCCGGGATCCTGTCGGGCAACGTCATCCAGGTGCCCATCGACATCCCCATCGCCGCCTGCGGCAACTCGCTCGGCGTGATCAGCATGCTCAACGGCACCAGCGGCAATGTCTGTCTCAACGGCAGCGCGAGTGACGACGACGGCGCGTCAGACGGCGCGATGGCCGTGGGCGCTGCCACCGGCTCCCCCGGGATCCTGTCGGGCAACGTCATCCAGGTGCCGGTCCACGTGCCGGTCGCCGCCTGCGGCAACTCCGTCAGCGTGATCGGCATGCTGAACCCGACCGCTGGAAACGCCTGCGTCAACTCCTGACCATGCGTGCGCCGGTCCGCCGTGGCACCTCGTCGCGGCGGACCGGCACACACCCGCCAGTTCCTGAGCAGGCGCAGCGAACGCTCAGGCGACACTGGTGAGATACATCCCCGATTCGTCCTTGCCCGCTGTGTTCCGGCAGGCGTAGTCCCCTGTCGGCTGCGCGTGGATCAGGCCGAGGCAGCGCCCCAGGGCACGCTGGGCGTAGTAGTTCGGGTGGAACGACTCCTGCAAGGTTCCCTGCGCCGCCCCGCTGACCAGGAAGCGCGCCCATTCGCTGGTGGTCGCCGAAGGTCCCTGCGACGAGGTGGCCAGGCGTGTCGCCTTGGCGCACACCTCTCGCCCCTGGAGCATGTCCTGGAGGTCGAGGAACTGGACTCCCTCGGACTCGGCGACCGCCCGCACCTCGGCGGCGTACTCCGGGATGAACTCATCACGTGCCCAGTCGGCGTCCCTGTTCCAGAACGGGCAGCCCCCCGTGGTCAGCCTGGACCAGCCGCTCTGCGCGTACCGGATTTCGGAGCCGCGCGGAATCGGCGACGGGGCCGACTGCAGGACGATGCGATAGTCGCCGGAAGCGTATCCTGCGGACCACATCACGGACCGGATCTCCTGGACGGACTTGGCGACGCCCGCCATCGCGGAGTCCATGCGCTGGTCGACCTTCTCCCCCTGGTCGTCGTGGCAGTAGGAGTACAGGAGCGAGTAGTCCTCGACGCAGTTGGTGATGACGTCGCTGAAGCCGAGGTCGTTACCGCCGATCGAGAGCGCGATCAGCTTGACCCGGTACTGCGCGGCGACCGTGGCGAGCTGGTCGGCCTGCGGTCTCTCACCGTTGAGTGACTCACCACCACTGGCGGCCCGGATGACGTTGCCGGTGGTGGCGCCGGAGCAGGCGAGATTGATCGCCACGTCGGCGATCCCGGTGGCACTGAGCACCTCGGCGGAGTCGGAGCGGTCACACCCGCTGGAGTAGGTGCCGCCGTACACGGTGGTGGGGTCGTAGCTCTTGCCGTTGTAGGCGCGGTCCGTCCCGTTGCGGCTGCCGGACTGTGTGTTGCTGTTGCCCTGCCACCGGCCGGCTTCCCCGGAGATGAAGCTGTCCCCCATCGACACCACGGCGGTCTGCGTAGGTGACGCGCTTGCCTGTGCGGGGGCGGCAGCGCAGGTGAGCGTGCCGGAGAGGGCGAGGGCGGAGGTGAGGACCGCGGCGGGCCGCCGCAGGGACATGGCGTGGAATCCGGGCATGGAGATGCTCCTGCATCCTGGCCGTGCCGATCTCACGGGTCAGCACGGAGCGTTGACGGAAACGCACGCCGGCCGGGCGCGAGAGGAATCTGGCACGGCCCCTTTGTTACCGCAAGGTAGCCGGCGATATTTCATATCTGTCTCATAGGCAGCGATGGATCTTCCGCCCTGGCACCGGAGGGACGGTCGCCCGGGGCGGCGCTACGAGCCCGCCGGTGGGCCATCCCCCACGGATGTGCAGAGTGCTCGACAACTCCCGTCGCCGCGACTGCACTTGACGCAGCCGTCCGCATTCCGAACGGAGGGGATGCAAGGACACATCAGCCCTCCGCCTGCGATCCGGACGACCCCGCCGTCGTCCGCGCCAGGACGACGGAGGGCGGTTGTATACCAAACCGAGATGTACCGACCGGCTCAGGACCGCGCAAAAGGCACCCGCATCCGGCCATCCCACTCATTCACTCCGTGCGATCCGACGCTCCTCAGATCGCGATTGCCGCGTGAGTAGTGGTTGCCCTACGGCAGGCTCAACCGGACCGCCAGGATCAGCGCTGATACCGGCCCGGCGTGTCACGACGTGTCCCGGCAGCCGGCCGAAGGCTCGCCGCACTCCGCGCCCGCGCCCGCGCATCCCGTAGGACCGGGCGACGGAATCCCGGTCGGCCTTGGTCCACCTCGACGCCACCTCGACATCCTCCCCGTGTGGCGCCCCCTCGCCGCTCACCGGGTCGTGAGCCGCCATTGAGTACCGCCTACTCACGCCACCCCTCGCCCGCAAGGACAAGATCGACCGCACAGAGGTTCGACGGTACGCATGCAACAAGGGGGGAACGGGATGACATCCAGGAAAGCAGCACAGGGAATCGCGCTGAGTGTGCTGACGAGCGCCTCGCTTCTCGGTTCACTGGCGCTGGCGCCGACCGCGTCCGCCGCCACGTCATGGGAGAGCGGCTGCACAAGGGCGTCCTACCTGAACGCCAACACCTGGGGCTACCGCGTGTGCGACGCCCCGGACATCGATCAGGGCCGAGCGGGTGCCCCGGGCGACGGCGGCTCGTACTGCGCCCCCGCCGCCTCGCTCAACGCGCTGTTCTGGCTGGACAAGCACGGATATCCGAACTTGCTCACCGGCGACTACGACCCCACCTCCAGCGCCGACCCGGACTATTCGGAGGTGACCGCCAAAATGATCCGCATGGGTGAGCGGATGGACACGGACTCTCCCGGGGGAACCACGACGGACGACCTCATCGACGGGGTCCGGTCCCTCGTCGAAGAGAAGGGGTACGGGAGCAGGATCAGTGTGCTGAGCGCCTCCTTCGAGGACGACGACAAGGACGCCGCGTCGATCAGCCGCACGCTGGTCGCGCTCACCAACGGCGGGCGGGGCATGCTCGTCGCCCGTCTCGGCAGGTACGACGACGACGGCGACCGCGTCAGCGGCCACTTCGTGACCGTCGTGGGGGCCGAGGGCGGGAAGAACACAACGGCCTACAGGCCCACGGTCATCCTCCACAACCCCGCGGGCGGTGGCGACATCAGGACCCAGTCGGAGACCACCTCGGACAGCCACACCCTCGGCGCGAACGACGGCAACGGCCCGGCGATCACCCGCTACGGCTCCCCCGCCGTGACGGTGCGTCTGGAAGGTGTCGTCGCCATCATGCCGAACCCGTGAGAAGAAGCAGGAGCACGATCGATGAGCAGTGAACGCAGGGACTTTCTCAGGACGACGGGAGCCGTGGCCCTTGGCGCCGCGGTGGCCACAGCCACCTCCACGGCCGGGACGGCTCGCGCCGCCGCGCCGGCGACCGCCACCGGCCTTCCGCCGTCGCTGATCTCCCCCTGGCGGGCCGCATCGGATCCCCAGATCACCAGGTGGGAGCACGCGAAGAGTTCCTCCTTCGAGCAGGACTGGACGGTCGACTTCCAGGGAATGTGCACCGACGGCCGGTACTGGTACGTCGTCTCCAACTACGAGAACGCCAACCGCAGGCGTGTCTACAAGCTCAGCTTCGACCTGCGGACCGTTGTCGGTTACCTCGGTGCGCCCTCGAGCTACCTGCACATCGGCTCGCCCACGTACGACAGCGAGCGCAGGCTGGTCTACGTCCCCACTCACGAGGGGACGGAGCCGACCATGATCTGGAAGATCAATCCGGACCCCCTCACCACCCATTCCCAGGTCAGGATGCTGGGGCGGACGTCCGGGTCCCGCTCTCCTCAGAAGTGGAAGAACCCCTGGCTGGCGTACAACTCGTTCGACAGGCTGGTCTACAGCTCCTGGTCGGGGAGCATCCTGGACGACGACTCCCTGCCGAGGGCCGAGAAGATCTGGGGGTACGACAGGGACACCGGTCTGCTGGTGAAGGAGATCGGTCTTCCGAGCGGCCTGCACCACGTACAGGGCGGCACCTTCGGGTACGGCGGGCGGAATCTGTTCCTGGCCTCCGACTACCCCGAGGCGTCCAACGGGAGGAAGCACATCTACAGCTATGACTTCACCAACGTCCGGGACGGCGACACGACTCGGTCCTGGGGGAAGATCGCCATCCCGCACTCCGACGACGAGGTGGAGTGCGTGACTCTGGCCCACCTGGACTGGAGCGACGCCCGGGACACCTACATCACCGTGGGAATCCTGGACGACGACTGGCCCAGCCGCGATGACGTCTACTTCAGGCACTTCTGGGTTCCGTCACCTGCCGACCTCTGACCGGACCCGACCGACGCGGAAGTGGGGGGGGGGGGGGGGGGGCGGCGGGGGCGCCGCCAGCGGCCGGGGTGGCGGCGCCGGGGGCGGCGCGGGGGGGGGGCGGGGGGGGAGGGGGGGGT